>JACQDU010000314.1 GCA_016200955.1 bacterium | reverse complement strand
GCGCGCGCGCGTGTCGAGGAGGAGGGCGATCGTCTCGGTGAAGTCCCCGACCGCGGTGAGAGACTCGAGGAGGAGCCAGCCCGGGACTCCCGCGGCCTGCGCGGCGAGGCCCGCGAGCGAGCTCGATGCGAGGAGGCCCTGGAGCCTCCTCCCCGAGAGGAAGTAGACGGCCCACGCCGCGTCCTCGGGCGGAGCGGCGCGCAGGTGATCCGCGATCGCGGCGACCTTCTCGTTCGTCCGCGTCGTCCGGTCGAGCGCGGCGTAGAGGTCCGCGAAGCGCCTCACGCGAGGGCCTCGCCGCGGTAAGGCGTCGCGAGCGCCTCGGCCTCGATGCCGCGCTCTCGAAGGAACCGGGCGAGGGGCGCGGCGTTCCCGTGCGTCGCGAGGACCCGGCGCGCGCCCGTCTCGTCGATCGTCCGCACGAGCGCGCGCCAGTCCGCGTGGTCCGAGAGCACGAACCCCCGGTCGAGCGCTCCCCGGCGGCGCGGGCCCCGGATCCTCGCGCGCCCCGAGGCGAGCCCCGTCTCGCGCTCGCCCACGCGGCGGCGAAGCTCGCGAGATCGAGCGAGCGGCGCCAGCACGAGCTCTCCCGCGAGCGAGCCGCGCTCGCTCTCGTCGAGGACGCGCGTCTCGAGGAGAGAGACTCCGGCTCTCCTGGAGAGATCGGCGACCGCCTCGAGCTCTCGCGTGACGATCGCGGGCCGATCCGCGAGAGGAGCCAGGAGCGCGAGGACGCGCGCGGCCTTCGTCTCCTCGTCCACGAGGAGGAGCGCAGCGCGAGAGGCCGTCGCGCACGCGTCTCGCCACGCGAGGATCTCCCGGGCGACCTCCTCGGGCTCGGGCCACCGGTAGATCGGGAGAGCGAACGTCGCTTCCGTGACGAACGTCTCGCATCGCAGGAGCTCGAACGGTTCGCACGTAGGATCGGGGTCGCGCTTCCAGTCGCCTGCGAAGACGGAGACCTCGCCCTCGGCCTCGATCCTCACCTGGGCGGAGCCGAGGACGTGGCCCGAGGGGTGAAGCGAGACGCTCGCGCTCCCGAGGCGGATCGTCTCGCGGTACTCGACGGCGCGGACCGGGGCGTCCTCTCCCACGAGCCGGCGCAGGAAGGGAGCCGTCGCTCCCGTGCAGACGTAGCGCGCGCAACCGGGAGCCACGCGGTCCGCGTGAGCGTGCGTGACGAGAGCGAGCTCGACTTTCTCCCAGGGATCGACGTGGAAGCTGCCGGGCGCGCAGTGAAGGCCCGCTTCCGTGAGCTCGAGGAGAGCCATCAGCGCCGCTTGGCGTCGAGCCTCCGGGCGAGCTCGACGGCGCTCACGACCGGGCTCTCGCACGCGAACTTCCGGCACACGTGAGCGGTCGCCTTGCCCTCCTTCGCTTCCTTCCCCTGGAGGAGCCGGACGAGGCGGAGCGTGCGCTCGTCGTCTTCTCTCGCGGCGTCCGTCTTCCTGAGAGCGAGCGCGTGCCCCGGGAGGAAGCGCTCGCGGACGAGGCGCAGCATTTCCGCGAGCTCGGGGTCGCTCGCGCGCGAGACGAGCGCGATCTCGGGAGGGCCATCGAGGTGATCGGCGAGCGCGAGGATCATGACGAGCACGGCGGGCGGCGCTTTCTCCATGGTCTCGCGGAAAAGGCGCAGCGTCGCGACCGCCTTCTCCTCGAGGTCCTCTTCTCCCGTGAGCCTGTGGAGCGCCAGGAGAGCGTGCGCGGCGAGCGAGTTGCCCGAGGGCGTCGCGCCGTCGTGCGGGCTCATGGTCCGGGCGATCAGGTCCTTCCGGTCGGCTTCCGTGGCGTAGAAACCGCCCTCCTCGCTCGACCAGAAGCGCTCGATCATGGCGCCCGCGAGAGCGCGCGCTTCCTCGAGCCACTCGATCTCGAACGTCGCCTGGTAGAGCGCCGCGAGCCCGAGCGCGAGCGAGGCGTGATCGACCTGGAGCGCGTCCGTGTGCTTCCGCCCGAGCCGCCAGACTCGCAGGAGCCGGCCCTTACCGTCCTTCATTTCCCTGGAGAAGAAACGCGCGGCCCGCCTCGCGGCGTCGAGGTACCGCGGCTCGCCGAGCGCCTCTCCCGCTTCCGCGAGCGCGTGGATCATGAAGCCGTTCCAGTCCGCGAGGACCTTGTCGTCCTTCAAGGGCGGCACGCGCTTCTCCCTCGCCTGGAGGAGCTTCTTCCTCATGGGAGCGAGCCTCGCGCGGAGAGCGAGGTCGATCTCGCGGACCGGGTGAAGGATGTTGTGCCCCTCGAAGTTTCCTCCCTTGCTCACGTCGTAAGCCGACGAGAGGACCTTGGCGTCCTCGGCTCCCAGGACCTTCTCGACCTCGGCGAGCGACCAGACGTAGAACTTCCCCTCGACTCCCTCCGAGTCCGCGTCCTGGGCCGAGTAGAAGCCGCCCTCGGGCGACTGCATCTCGCGGAGCACGTAGTCGAGCGTCTCGCGCACGACGCGCTCCCAGCGAGGATCCTTCGTGACAAGGAAGGCCGCCGTATAAGCGCGGGCGAGCTGCGCGTTGTCGTAGAGCATCTTCTCGAAGTGAGGGACGAGCCACTCCTCGTCCGTCGAGTAGCGCGCGAAGCCGCCGCCGAGATGATCGTAGATCCCGCCGTCCGCCATCTTCTCGAGCGTGAAGAGCGCGGCGCTCTTCGCCTCCTCGTTCCCGGTGCGGCGGTGCTCTCGCAGAAGGAGGAGGATCGCGGCGGAGTTCGGAAACTTGGGCGCTCCCCCGAAGCCGCCCCAGCGGTCATCGAAGCTCGCGACGAGCGCGCGGACCGCTCGCGCGACGAGGTCCTGCGTGAGGAGGCCCGGCGACGACGAGACCTGCGCCATGCGCCCGATCGCGTGAGCGAGCCGGTCGGCTTGCCGGACGACCTCCTCGTGCTGCTGCTCCCAGGCATCCTTGATGGACTCGAGGAGCTGGAGGAAACCCGGTCTCCCGTAACGCGCGTCGGGAGGGAAGTAGGTGCCAGCGAAGAACGGCTTCAGATCCGGCGTGAGGAAGACGGACATGGGCCACCCGCCCGAGCCCGAGAGAGCGAGCGTCGCGTTCATGTAGATCTCGTCGAGGTCGGGCCTCTCCTCGCGGTCGAGCTTCACGTTCACGAAGTGCTCGTTCATGTAGCGCGCGATGAGGTCGTTCTCGAAGGACTCGTGCGCCATGACGTGGCACCAGTGGCACGCGGCGTAGCCGATCGAGAGGAAGATCGGCTTCTTCTCCTTCCGCGCGCGCTCGAGCGCCTCGTCGCCCCAGGGATACCAGTCGACCGGGTTTCCGGCGTGCTGGAGGAGGTAAGGAGAGAGCGAGTCGCGCAGGCGGTTCGTCGGCGCTCCGGTCACGGGTCCTTTCAGCACCCGCGGGCGAATGCGGGTGACGCGATGTTTCGCGATCGTACTCCCGCGGAGCCCGGCGCATCAACGAGCGAGCGGAGAGTGCGCGGGAGATCGTGTGTTACGATCGTCCGCGCGCCCCGGAGGCTGACAGGGGTTCCTCCCATGCCGAAGCATCTCGGCCAGAGCAGGCGGTTTCGACGTCTCGCGCGGATGATTTTCGCTCCGCGCTTCGCGCTCCGCGAACCGCGCGAGGCTCGTTTGCGGTCTCGCCTCTTGCTCCTCCCGTTTCTCCTCGCTCTCGCTCCGGCGCCGCTCGCGCTCGCGGACGATCCGCCGCAGGAGAAGAAGAAGGTCGACCTCGTCTACCGCTGGGACCTCCTCGACGGGAAGACGGCGGTCTACGACGTCTCGATCGTCACGAGCTACCAGCGGGACTACACGATCACGACCGAGGTCGTGGGCGAAGGGGACCCGGAGAAGGAGAAGGCGAACGAGGATCGCTTCTCTTACTGGACGAAGCAGAAATCGCGTCTCCGCGTGAGCTTCGCCCGGGCCGACGGACAACGCTGCCGGGTGACGAGCGCGACGGAGCGCGTCGAGCTGACGTGGAAGCAGAACTTCGCCGGTGAGCAAGCCTCGTTCACCTACGACTCCGCGAATCCCCCCAAGGGAGATGTCCCGAAGCTCGTGCGGGACGCGATCCCGGTGATCGAGGCGAAGCTCCAGCCGCGCACCGTCGTCGTCTCGCGCCGCGGGCTCGTCGAGTCGGGAGAGGGCATCCCGTCCGCCGCGCTCCAGGACCTGAAGAACGCGTTCCTCCTCTTTCCCGACACGCCGCGCGCCGAGGGGGAAGGGTGGACGCGCAACCTGAGGACGGCGCGCCCTCCCTACGGGGCCATCGTGACGAAGCGCGTCTACAAGCTCACGCGGGTGGACGAGTCGTCGAAGAACTCTCTCGCCGTGGGAGGCGAATGGCGGATCGATGGCACGAGCCTGGTCGAGTTCGAGGCGGCCGCGAGCTTCCAGTCGCGGGACCTCGACCTGAGGATCGACGGCGACCCGGGCTCCCAGCGAGTCGTCCTCGACTCGAGAGGCCTCCAGCTCGAGGAGGAGATCAACGAGACGATCGAGGTCACCGAGAGGAAACCCGAGTCGGTGAAGCGGCAGAAGACCGAGACGAGCACTCGCTCGACGCTCGTCGAGCTGCGCGATCCGGAGAAGAAGTGAGAGCGCGAATTCCCGCGAGAAACCTGGGGCTCCTCGCGCTCCTTTGCATCGCGGGCTGCTCGTCGGGGAGCGCTCCGCCGCCCCGTCCCGAGAAGCGGCCCGAGCCTCCGCCGCGTCGAGAGCCCCAGGACGGCGAGCGAGTCTTGCCCGGCGCGAAGCTCGCCGCGATCGCGCAGCTCAGGAACAACCTCCCGCTCGAGCTCACGGCGGGCTCCAAGGAGGAGCCGGCGTGGCTCCTCGTGGACGCGAGCTACCTGAAGACGCCCGAAGGCTCGAACGCATGGGAGATCGCTTACACCAACAGCGAGTCTCTCCTCAACGTCGCCGCGATCGAGTACCCGAGCGACGCGCTCGCGCGCGAGCGCTACGACGGCGTCGTCGCGCGCGTCTCGAGCGCTTCTTCCACGAAGCCTCTCGCGATCAAGGGAGTCGAGCGAGCTTGCGCGGCGACGCTCGCCGAGCGCGACGCCGCCACGGACAGGCCGGTCCCTCACGGGATCGCTCTCGCGGTGTCGGGGCGCTTCCTGTTCATGTTCGACCGGCCGGGCGCCGAGGGCGCCGACGCGGCCGTCGTCTCACGGTTCGTCGAGCACTGCCTCGACGTCTTGAAGCCGCCGGCCGCGACGCAAGAACCGGCCGGGCCCGGAGGAGGTTAGCGTGAGGGCTCTCACCCAGGCGAGCGCCGGTCTCGGGATCGTCCTCTGCGTCGCGACGGGCTCGACCGGAGCGTGGCTCACGCGCCATCCCGAGATCAAGGAAATCCACCTGAACATCGCCGTCGTTTGCATTTGCGTCTCAACGATCGCGCACATCCTGGCGATCGTCTCACTGAGGAAGAAAGCCTGAGATCCCGCACGGCGCCGCGCGGCATCTCCCCGCAGCAAGGCTTATTGCTTTCCTCACCTGGACTTGCTGCGATCCTGACGCATCCCGCATGAGCTCGGAAAACATGTCACGGTTCCCGGCGCTACGGGCACAATTCGTGCACCCGCTTTGGGTTCACACCGATTCGTCTCAGGTGCGAAAGAGGCTGCCATGAGGACTCGCCCGCTTCTCCCCCTGCTCGCCGCGTTCGTCGCGCTCGCTCCGGCGCTCGTGCTCGCCGACGCCGACGGCGACCTCGACCGGGCGATCGCCGCGAAGGACAAGGAGAAGGTCGTTCACTCGCTCGCCGAGGTCGCGGCGGCGGGCGACGCGAAGGCGGCGGCGAGCCTCCTCCGGGTCCTCCCGAAGCTCCACGAGCTCGACATGCACAAGGACCTCCTCGCGGTACTCAAGGGCATGAAGGAAGAGGGCGTCCTGAAGCTCGCGGATGCCGCGAAGCACAGCGCGGAAGCGGACACGCGCTACCTGCTCGTCGAGGGCCTCGCGCTCCAGGGGAGCCCGACCGCGGCGAAGGCCGTGCTCGAGGGCCTCGAGGACAAGGAAGACAAGGTGATCCTCATCGCGGCGAGGAGCATGCGCCACGTCGCGAGCCAGGACGTGATCGAGAAGCTCATCGCCCGCCTCGAGAAGGCGGAGAAGAACCCGCGCGAGGCCTCGCTCTGCCGCGAGATCAACGGCGCTCTCTCGTCGATCACGGGAGAAGCGCTCACGTTCGGTCTCGAGTGGAAGGGCTGGTGGATGTCGCACAAGGACGGGTGGAAGCCCAGGGGCTCATCCGAGGGCGGGAAGCCCGCGAAGGGCGAGTCGGGGAGCGGCGACGAGCCCTCGGGCGGCCAGACCGTCACGCGGCGCCTCCGCGAGGAGCGCCCCGCCGACGCCCGCACGATCGAGCGCATGACGGCGCAGGACGTCTTCGTCGTCAAGGGCCGCTCGGACGCCGTCGAGAAGGTCCTCACGGCGATCAACGTCAAGCACACGGTCATCCAGAAGACCGAGATCGGCAAGCGCGACCTCGACCCGAAGGCGATCCTCGTCCTCAACTGCGACGGAAACGGGAAGCAGTACGACGACTACAAGGTCGACATCCGGCCGACGGTGGAAGGCTCGAGGAGCCCGCTCATGCGCGACGTGTTCCCGGCGACGACGTGGGACGCGGGCTCGCTCAGCTGGCTCATGTGCGGGCGATCCCACCTGATCAAGGTCATCTCTCCCGACGTGCACGTCCTCATCGAGAGCCGCGAGCTCGGCAAGCGCTTCCCCGAGACTCCCGCGGTCGCCGTGACGTTCGCGTGGAAGGACGGCAAGGTGCAGAAGCCGCGCGCGTTCACCGGCAACGGGAGCGGCGGCGCCGCGGCGTCGAACGGAACGGGCGCGCGCTCGGGCAAGGACAAGGACGGCGGCTCGTGCGGCGGCTGCGTCGTCCACGTCCTCTCTCACTTCAAGAGCCAGGCGGAGAAGACCTCCGGCGACAAGTTCGCGCTGCAGCAGCTCCTCCTGAACTTCTTCCTGGAGAAGCAGGCGGCGAACAAGGCCGCGGCACACTGACCGAGGCAACACGCCGGTCGGCTCGGGCCCGACGAGACGTCATGCGTCCGGGCCGGCCATTCAACCTCCAATGATCAATGCTCGATCACTCAATCTGGTCCTTCGTCCTCCAACGGGCGACGACGTGCCGATTGCGGATTGATCATTGAGCATTGAGTGATTGTTCCGGCCGTACCAGACGGCCGGCTCACTCCCGATCGGGAGTATCCCCGAACGGCCGGTCCGACGTGAGGAGCGCGTAGAGCGAGCGCGCGTCGAAGAAGCGGACCGTCACGTCGGGGCCCAGGCGGATCGCGGAGCCGTTCTCGAGCTTGATCCGGCCCTTGTCCGACTTCAGGCGCTCGCCGTTCACGAAGGTCCCGTTCGACGAGTTCGCGTCCGCGATGAACCACGCGTTGTCCCGCTTGACGTGCGTGAAGTAAGCGTGGAACTTGGAGACGCTCGGGAGGTTCAGCCGCACGTCGTTGTTCGCCGCGCGGCCGACGGTGATCATGCTCGCGAACTTGTTCACGTCCCGCTTCACGAGAGGGCACACGAACTGCGCGGTGCCGGCGCCCTCGAGCTTCTTGGCGATCTCGGCGTGCTTCTGGGCGACCGTGCCCTTGGGCATCGGCTTGACCTGGATGTCGAGGTCGGTCGAGGCGGCGCTCGAATGGTCCGTGTCCACCGGAGGGTCGGGCTTGCGCTTCGTGTCGGCGTCGATGCCGTCCTCGGCCTTGCCGCCCGCGGTGAGCGTCTGGAAGCCCGGCTCTCCGAAGTCGCCCTCCTTGGACTCGACGACGAGCACGGGGTTCGGGTGCTTCTCCAGGAAGAGCTGGAGCGCCATGCCCGCGCACTGGTTGCGGAAGTCGCTCAGGCGGACGACCAACGGTTTGTTTTCGCCGCTCATTCCGCGCTGGCCTCTCGAAGCACGACCAACAGCTTACCCTCTTCCGCGAGGTCGATGTTCTGGTAGGTGACGTCTCCTTCCGTGCGAGGGTCGCCGTTCGCGGACGACACGCCCGCGGCCAGGGCCGCATCCGGGGAGCGAGCGAGCTCCAGCTCCACGGCGAGCGTCTGCTCCTTGAGCCACTCGCCCCGCTCCTTCACCGCTCGCCCGAGCGTCTCCGACTCCGTGAAGCACGAGAGGCGGATGCGCGCGTCGTAGGGGAGCTGGCGGAACTTCCGGAGCTGCTGGACCACCGTCCTGACCTCGGCCGCGAGGGCCTCGAGGCGAAGGCCCTCGTCGAGGAACGTGTCGAGGACGACGACCACTCCATGCTCCTCGGCCGCGGTCCGCCCTTCCTGGGCGCTCAGCCGGACGAGGACCTCTGCCGGCTCGAGCAGGAGAGCGCCCTGGCCGTCCTTCGGGTCCACGGAGATCGCCTTCCCGTCGCGCACCTGCGCGGCGACGACCCTGGGGCCGAGAGCGCGCAGCGCCGCATTCAGGACCTCCTGGCCTTCCTTACCGCGGAAGCGCTTCCCGAGCCGCTTCCCGACGGACTTCCAGTCGGGGAAGACGTCGAAGGTCACGTACTTGTCGAAGCTGGACGAGATCTCGACCGCCTTGACGTTCAGCTCCTCCTCGACGACGGCGAGCATGTCCCTGAGCTTCGCCTCGTCCTCGCTCGAGGAGAGGAGGACGGCCGCGAGCCGGAGAGGCTGGCGGACTTTGAGCTTCGCGTCCGTGCGGGCGCGCTTCCCGAGAGCGGCGACGCGGCGCGCGAGGTCCATGCGCTCCTCGAGACCGCGGTCGACCCGCGCCTCGTCGGGCTTCGGGTAGCGCTCGAGGTGCACGGACTTCTGAACACGGCCGTCGGGGGACTCCGTCCCCCCGGGCCCCCCGGGCCCGAGCCCGTGGAGGAGCGCCCGGTGGAGGTCGTCCGCCAGGAAAGGAACGAACGGCGCCAGGAGGAGCGAGAGCCTCTCGAGGACGGAGTGGAGCGTGAGCCAGAAGGCCCACTTCTCGCGGTTCCCGGGAGAGGCCGCGCTCCACGCCCGCTCGCGCGAGCGCCTCACGTACCAGTTCGAGACGGCGTCCACGAAGTCCTCGAGCGCGAGCGCCGCGGCGTGGAAGTCGAAGGAGTCGAGCGCCTCCCTCACCTTCCGCGTCGTCGTCTCCGCCGACGAGAGCGCCCAGCGGTCGAGCGCCGGCCGCTCGGGGAGCGGGACCGCGGGAGTGCCGCCCGGCCTCGGGTCGAAGCGGTCGATCGAGGCGTACTCCTGGAAGAACTGGTAGACGTTCAGGATCTTGAGCAGGAACGTGCGCCGCGCGTCCTTGACTCCCTCGTCCTTCCAGAGCACGGGCTGGCCCGGCGTCATCTTCGAGTAGAAGAACCACCGGATCGCGTCGGCTCCGTGCTCGTCGAGGAGCTTGTCGGTCGGCGTGTAGTTCTTGTCTCTCTTGGAGTATTTCTTCTTGGTGAGCGGGTTGAGCACGTGCCCGAGGACGAGGCAGCGCTCGTATGCGACCCTCCCGAAGAGGAGCGTCGAGATCGCGTGGAGCGTGTAGAACCACCCGCGCGTCTGGTCGATCGCCTCGCAGATGAAGCTCGCGGGGAAGTTCCGCTCGAACTTCTCAACCGAGCCCGGCACGTGGGGATATCCCCACTGCGCGAACGGCATGGAGCCGGAGTCGAACCAGCAGTCGATGACCGCCGGGTCGCGCACCATGCGGCCGGAGCACGCGCACGCGAGGACGATCTGGTCCACGTGAGGCCGGTGGGGCTCGATCTCGTCCGCGCTCGCGAGCTTCTTCCCCGAGAGCGTCGCTCCGAGCAGGACGAGCTCCTTGCGCGAGCCGACGACCCGGTGCTTCCCGCACTTCTCGCACGTCCAGACTGGGAGCGGCGTCGCCCAGTAGCGCTCGCGGGAGACGTTCCAGTCGCGGTTCTCCTCGAGGAACTGGCCGAAGCGGCCGGTCCCTATGTGCTCGGGCGCCCACGCGATCGTCCTGTTGAGCGAGACGAGCTGGTCCTTGACCGCGGTCGTCGTCACGAACCAGGCCTCGCGGGCGTAGTAGATGAGCGGGGTCCCGGTCCTCCAGCAGTGCGGGTAGTCGTGGACGTACTGCTCGTGGCGGAAGACGAGCTTCCGCTCCTTCAGGTCGCGGAGGACCTCGGGATCGGCGTCCTTGATCCACTTCCCGGAGAAGCTGCCGCAGCCCTCCTTGAACGTGCCGTCGGGAGAGACGAGCTGCACGAACGCGAGGTCGTTCGCGAGAGCGGCCTTGTAGTCGTCCTCGCCGAAGCCGGGCGCGACGTGGACGACTCCCGTTCCGTCCTCGGTCGCGACGAAGTCGCCCGCGACGACGACGTGAGCGCGCTTCTCGAGCTTCCCGTGGAAGTCGTAGAGCGGCTCGTACCGGAGCCCGACGAGGTCCTTCACGAGCTTCTTCTCGAGCGGCTCCCCGGGGAGCTCCTTCTTGTAGGCGGCCGCACGCGCCGTCGCGAGCCAGTAGCGCCGGCCGTCGGGCGCTTCGTGGAGGCCGTACTCGATCGCGGGCCCGACCGCGAGCGCGACGTTCGATGGGAGCGTCCAGGGAGTCGTCGTCCAGGCGAGGACGAACGTGTTCTCCGTGTCTCTCAGCTTGAACGCGACGGTGACCGCCGGGTCGGCGACCTCCTGGTAGCCGAGGCCGACCTCGGCGTTCGAGAGCCCGGTCTGGCAGACGGGGCACCAGGCGAGGCTCTTGTAACCGCGCTTCAGGTGGCCCTTCTCCCAGATCGTCTTGAGCGCCCACCAGACGGAGTCGACGTACTCGCGCGAGTAGGTGACGTAAGGGTTCTCGAGGTCGAGCCAGAAGCCGATCCGCTCGGTGAGCTGCTCCCATTCCTTCTTGTACTTCCAGACGGACTCCTTGCAGAGGTCGATGAAGCGGGAGACGCCGTAGGCCTCGATGTCCTGCTTGCGCTTGGAGCCGATCGTCTTCTCGACCTCGGTCTCGACCGGGAGCCCGTGCGTGTCCCAGCCCGCCTTCCGCTCGACGTGGAAGCCGTCCATGGTCTTGTATCGCGGGAAGAGATCCTTGACGACTCGCGTGAGGACGTGCCCGTGGTGCGGTGTCCCGTTCGCGGTCGGCGGGCCCTCGTAGAAGACGAAGGGCTTCCCGCCCTTCGTGCGCTCGAGCGACTCGAGAAAGACGCGGTCCCGGCGCCACCGCTCGAGGACCTCGCGCTCGCTTTCGCGCGGCGGGCGGCTCGTTCCGAGCGGGAGAAACAGGTTGTCGGCCATTGGTTAGCTTCGTTCTCTCGGGTCCGCGAGGCGCCGGCGGGTCCGGGCATTCTAAGGTTCCAGCGCGCCCTCGCAACGCTCGACTGCGGGAAGCGCCCTTCGCGTTGACAGATCCGGTCGCTTCCCGCGATCGACGAAGTGGCCAATCCTCTGCACACCGGCCGCACACTCCCGTTCGGCGCCCCACGAGAATCTCCGCAAGAAGCCGCTCGCGGCCGACCCGGGGACGTGACGGCGACCGTCATGGGGCCGGCACGCTGCATGCGGGCCTTCCGGTGGAGGAGTCGCGCGTGACCCTCCCGGCCCGGCGACCGACCTCTCGCCGGCCTCCCCCCGACCTCACGCGCCATCTTTTCCGCGAGGACCGCCGGCTCGAGGCCGGCGCTCCCGCGACGCGAGGCTCGACATGCGACGACTCGTTGCCGACGTGGAAGTGTGCGGGCCGGACCTGGAGACGTCCGACCGGGTCCTCACGCCCGCGGCGCTCGAGTTCCTGGGACGTCTCCAGCGCGCCTTCGGCGCGCGGCGAGAGGAGCTCCTCTGGGCGCGCGAGGAGCGCCAGGCCGCGCTCGATGAGGGAACCCTGCCCGACTTTCCCGCCGCGAGCTCGAGCCACGAGCCCGAGTGGACGATCTCCCCGGTCCCGCCCGACCTCGTGGAGCGCAAGGTCGAGATCACGGGCCCCGTCGACCGGAAGATGATGATCAACGCCCTCAACTCGGGGGCGAGCACCTTCATGGCCGACTTCGAGGACTCCCTCTCGCCCACCTGGGAGAACGTCGTCCGCGGTCAGGCGAACCTCATGGACGCCGTCCTCGGCACGATCGACTTCGTCGGCCCCGACGGGAGGAGGTACGAGCTCGCCGAGAGGACCGCGGTCCTCATGGTCCGGCCGCGCGGGTGGCACCTCGAGGAGAAGCACCTCCTCCTGGACGGTGCGCCGCTCTCGGCGAGCCTCGTCGACTTCGGGCTCTATGTCTTCCACAACCACGCCGCGCTCCGAGCGCGCGGCACGGGGCCTTACTTCTACCTCCCGAAGCTCGAGGGTCGCCTCGAGGCGCGGCTCTGGAACGAGGTCTTCGTCCTCTCCCAGGAGCTCCTGGGCATCCCGCGCGGGACGATCAAGGCGACGGTCCTCATCGAGACGATCCTCGCCGCGTTCGAGATGGACGGGATCCTCCTCGAGCTGAGGGAGCACTCCGCGGGGCTCAACGCGGGACGCTGGGACTACATCTTCAGCGTGATCAAGAAGCTCGGGAAGCACCCGCGCTTCCTGCTCCCCGAGCGCTCGCAGGTCTCGATGACGGTGCCGTTCATGCGGGCCTACACCGCTCTCCTCGTGGAGACGTGCCATCGCCGAGGGGCGCACGCGCAGGGCGGCATGGCCGCCTTCGTCCCGAACCGCCGCGACCCCGCCGTGACCGCGAAGGCGCTCGCGAAGGTGAGGGAGGACAAGGCCCGCGAGGTCCACGACGGCTTCGACGGGACGTGGGTCGCCCACCCGGACCTCGTGCCCGTCGCGCGCGAGGAGCTCGACAGGGTCCTCGGAGCCCGGCCGAACCAGCTCGACCGACCGAGGGAGTGGGCGAGCACCGGCGCGCGCGAGCTCCTCGACGCGCGCGTCCCCGGCGGGCGGATCACCCAGGAGGGCCTCCGGACGAACGTGAGCGTCGCGATCCGCTACCTCGATGCCTGGCTCCGCGGGACGGGCGCCGTCGCGATCAACAACCTCATGGAGGACGCCGCGACGGCGGAGATCTCGCGCTCCCAGGTGTGGCAGTGGGTCTACCACGGCGCGAGCTTGCCGGGCGGCGCGCGCGTCACGCGGGCTCTCGTCGAGAGGATCGCGGGCGAGGAGGTCGTGAAGATCCGCCGCGAGGGCTCGAGCGGGCTCTCCCGCCTCGACGAGGCCGCCGCGATCTTCTCGCGCGTCGCGCTCGGAGAGGCCTTCGTTCCCTTCCTGACCGTTCCGGCCTACGACGTCTTGGAGTGAGGGAGCCATGGACATTCGCAGGGAGATCGAGCAACAGAACGGCGGCCCTTCCCGCGCCGACGAGCTCGTGAGGTCGTGCGCGCGGCTCCTCGAGAAGGAGTGGGCGACGAGCCCGCGCTGGGAAGGGATCCGGCGGGACTACACCGCCGCGGACGTGGTCCGCCTGCGAGGGACGATCGCCGTCGAGCACACGCTCGCGAGACGGGGCGCGGAGCGACTCTGGGAGCTTCTCGAGCGCCGCCCGTTCGTCGCGGCGCTCGGAGCGGCCACCGGGAACCAGGCCGTCCAGATGGTGCAGGCCGGCCTCGAGGCGATCTACGTGAGTGGCTGGCAGACGGCCGCCGACGCGAACCTCGCCGGGCAGACCTACCCCGACCAGAGCCTCTACCCGGCCAACAGCGTCCCCGCGCTCGTGCGGAGGATCAACAACGCGCTCATCCGGAGCGACCAGATCCACTTTTCGGAGGGAAAGACCGGGACGCACTGGCTCGCCCCGACCATCGCCGACGCCGAGGCGGGCTTCGGCGGGCCGCTCAACGCCTTCGAGCTCATGAAGGCCATGATCGAGGCGGGAGCCGCCGGCGTTCACTTCGAGGACCAGCTCGCGGCGGAGAAGAAGTGCGGGCACATGGGCGGGCGCGTGCTCGTCCCGACGGAGCACCAGATCCGCGTGCTCTCGGCGGCGCGGCTCGCGGCCGACGTCATGGGAGTCCCGACGCTCCTCGTGGCGCGGACGGGCGCCCGCGGAGCCACGCTCCTCACGAGCGCGGTCGCTCCGCGCGACGCGGCCTTCCTCACGGGACAGGTGACCGCGGAGGGATACTACGTCGTCGAGGGCGGCCTCGCGCCCGCGATCGCGCGCTCGCTCGCCTACGCTCCCTACGC
>JACQDU010000272.1 GCA_016200955.1 bacterium | reverse complement strand
CCGCCCGCCTCGAGCCCGGTTCGGCCGCACGGGGCCGGAAGGAACGTTCGCCTTGATCGAGCTCAGGTCGACGTCGCCATGCGGGAAAGGGCCTGCCCGGTAGCGCGCGGGAGCTGGAGCCGTCGGAGCGGCAGGCTTGGGATCGGCCGCGGGCTTCGCGTCGGCGGCCGCGGGCTCGCTCTCCTCGGCTTCCTTCGGTTCCCCTCGCGCCAGCTCGGCCGCGCGATGCACGGCGGGGTGGAGCTCCTCGCGGATCTTGCCGCGGACCTCGGGGTCGAGGATGTTTCCCGCGCCGGGGATCCCCGGACGCTGGAATCCAGCGGGAGGGCCCGGCATCTCGTGGCCTTCCATCTCAGATCCTCACGTTCTCGAGCACGCCGAGAGCGTCGTCCACGAGCACGGCGACCGAGAAGTAGCACGTGACGAGGTAGCGAGAGACGGAGCTCTCGTCGATCCCCATGAATCGCACGGCGAGGCTCTGGAGGTGCTCGTCTCCTATGTCCTCCTGGTGGAGCCCGACGACTCCCTGCTCCTGCTCCCCGGCTCGCAGGAGGAGGATCGAGCTCGTCTCCTCGGAGCGGCCCTTCCCCTTCGCGACCGGGAGCTTGTCGGACGGGATCAGCGGCACTCCGCGCCACGAGAGGAAAGGCACGCCGAACATCTCGACGCTCTCGGGGACGAGGCCGCGCGCGTTGCACTCGCGGCCGAACGCGGCGATCGCTCGCGGATGCGCGACGAAGAACGCCGGCATCTTCCAGACGAGAGCGAGGAGCTCGTCCATGTCGTCCGGCGTCGGAGGTCCCGAGGAGCTCCTGATCCTCATGTGCTTCGCGGCGACGTTGAGGAGGCCGAAGTCCGGGCTCGTGAAGAGCCGGCGCTCCTTCTCCTCCTTGACCGCCTCGATCGCTAGCCGGAGCTGCTCGTGGAGCTGGTCGTGAGGCCTCGAGTGGAGGTCGGGGATCCTCGTGTGGATCTCGACCACGGTCTGGACCGCCGAGAGCGTGATCTCGCGCGGCGCCGGCTCGTAGTCCGCGAACGAGACGGGGAGAGGCGTCCCTTCCTCGTGGTCGGCGAGCGCCGGCGAGGGCCGCGTGACCCGGTTCACGCGGTAGGTCCCCGAGACCTTGACCCACGGGAGGAGCTTGAGCGTCCAGCGAGGGGTGATTCCCTCCCACATGGGGACGGTCTTCGTGACCGTCGTGAGGTTCCGTGCGCTCTGTGTCGTGAGGGGCATGGTCGGCTCTCTTGTCGCGCTCTCGCGGCGGCGGATGGAGTATAGCCAGCTCGAACAATGGATTGAATAGTTGGGGGGAGAAGTATCGAAGAAACTTCAATGAGCCACCGAGGGCACCGACGAACGCCGAGTCGTTTTCTTCGGTGTTCATCGGCGCGTTCGGTGGTTCAAGAAGAGCGGGGAGACGGGAGAAGCCCCGCTCTACGCCTCGACCGCTGCCCTCGCCGTGTCTGTCGCGGGAGGAGGCGGAGGGAGCGCCGCCGGGAGGACGCGCTCCATGATCTCGCGGGTGAGCTCGAGGTAGCTCCTCGCGAGGCGAGAGCCGGGCTCGTGGTCGAACGCGGGCAAGCCGCGCGCGCGGCACTCGGCGAGGACGCGCGCGTCGTAAGCGATCGGCGCCTCGAGGACGCGCTGGGCGTGCTCGTCCTGGAGCTGCGGGTCGGGCGCGAGGAGCTCCTCGCGGCGGAGGCCGACGCGGATCCCGAAGACGAGCGGCGGAGCAGTTCCCGGCGCCCTCACGCGAGCGGCCGCAGCGCTCGCTTCCAGGAAGGCGTTCGCGATGTTCGCTCCTCCCGAGAGCGGGACGAGGATCGCGTCCGCGGCCGCGAGCGTGTTCCGCCCGAGAGGTCCGAGCGCCGTCGGTCCGTCGACGATGATCGCCTGGTATCGCTTCCGGGCATCGGCGAGGGCGCCTCGCAGGACGGAGTCGCGGCCTTCCGGTCCGCGCGCCCAGAGGAGGCCCTCGATCCCCTCGAGGCCGGGACCTCCCGGCCATACGTCCAGCCCTTCCGGCCGCGAGGCGGGCCTCGTCGCTTCGAGGAAGCGCTGGGGGTCCACGAGGGCCTGGAGGTCCGCCACGGTCGTCCGCTCGAGCCCGAGCCCGACGGTCGCCTCCCCCTTGGGGTCCAGGTCCACGAGCAGGGTCTTCTTCCCCGCGAGGGCCAGCATGGCCGCGAGGTTGACCGCCGTGGAGGTGCGGCCGACTCCTCCCTTGAGGCCCGCGATGACGAGGACCTGAGCGCACATACCTCGATTGTAAACGTTTTCTTCGGCATCACCTTTCGGCTTGACTCGTCCGGGCGGATTCAAGTAAAAGTACCAGCGGTCTTTGCCACCGACGGTCTCCGCGGCGCCGGTCGGTTCGCAAAAGCGCCTTGGAAGTGGGCACGCTCGCGCGACGGGAGCAGTCTCACTCATGAAGTACGCGCTCGTCTCCGACATTCACGCCAACCTCGAGGCGTTCCAGGCGTGCTTGAAGGTCGTCGAAGATGAGAAGTGCGACAAGATCATCTGCCTCGGCGACATCGTCGGCTACGGCGCCAATCCCCGCGAGTGCATCGAGCTCGTCCGCGAGTACGACATGGCGACCATCGCGGGGAACCACGACTTCGCCTGTATCGGGAAGACGAACATCAACTACTTCAACACCTACGCGAAGGAAGCCACTCTCTGGACGCGGAAGGTGACGACCGACGAGGACAAGGAGTACCTGAACAGCCTCCCGCTCGTCGACTATCACGACAACTTCACGGTCGTTCACGGCACGCTCTACTCTCCCGAGCTCTTCGATTACATCCAGACGACGTACGACGCTTACCTCTCGCTTCAGCTCCTCGAGAACCAGGTTTGCTTCCTCGGCCACTCGCACGTGCCGATCACGTTCTTCCAGGGAGAGATGATCAGCTACACCCTCCACCCCGAGATCGTGCTCGAGGACGGCGTGAAGGCCCTCGTGAACATAGGCTCGATCGGCCAGCCGCGAGACGACAACCCGAAGGCTTCTTTCGCGATCTACGACACGGCCGCCAAGAAGATCTCGATCAAGCGCGTCGAGTACGACATCGAGACCGCGGCCGACAAGATCCGCAAGGCCGGCCTCCCCGAGCCTCTCGCCGAGCGCCTGAAATACGGCCGCTGAGCGAGCGCGCGCGACCACGTTGACAGCCCGCCCCCGTAGCTGGTAGAGGGGTCGTCCTTCCCACCAACTTCAAGAAAGCGAGCCAATCCAGTATGAACAAGGCCGAGCTCATCGACCTCATCATGGCGGACAAGAAGTCGGGGTTCGACTCGAAGGCCTCCGCGGAGCGGGCGGTGAACGCCGTGATCGGGGCTCTCGAGAGCGGGATCAAGAAGGACCGCAAGGTCGCCATCGTCGGGTTCGGCACGTTCTCGGTCCGCGACCGCAAGGCTCGCATCGGCAGGAATCCGCAGACGGGGCAGGAGATCAAGATCAAGGCCTCGCGCACGGTCGGCTTCAAGCCCGGCAAGGCCCTCAAGGACCAGATCTGAGAGCCGCGGACGGCCGCCACCGCGTTCGCCTCCGGCGAACGCTGGGCGCGCTCGTCTTGCGCTGAGCCGTGAGCGCCAGGCGCGCGATCGCCGCGACGCTCGCGGCCGTCTTCCTGGGCGACGCGCTCCGGCGCGTCGTCCTCGCCATCCTGGAAGAGACGTGGCAAGAGCTCGCGGGGCCCGGCGACGTGCTCCGGCGTCTCGGCCTCGCCGTCGCCTGGAGCCCCTGGCGCGACCTCAAGGGGCCGGCGTTCGTCTTGCTCTCGGGTCTTCTCGCCGGGAGCGCTCTCGCGCTCTCGGGGCGAAGGTCCGTGTGGGTCGCGCTCGCGCTCGCGACGCTCGCGGCGCTCGTGGACCGCGGGGCCGTCCTGACGTTCGAGGCTCTCCAGGTGGGGCCGGCGCTCTACGACTTCGTCCCGCTCGCTCACCTCGAAAGGCTCGTGCTCGAGGCCGCGGGGCTCTGGGCTCTCCTCGGGCTCGCGGGGAGAGAAGACGAGCTCACGCCTCGCGCTTACGCGGGGTATGCGCTGTTCGCTCTCTCCCGGCTGGGGCCGGACTCGCCGGACAAGTTCTTCGTCGTCGATCTCCTGGGAGCTCTCGAGACGTTCCAGCTCCTGAGGAAGTGGAAGCCGGGGCAGAGAGAGGTCGTTCGGGAGGCTCCGGGCAAGTGAGCTAGGTCGCGCGAGCCGACGCTCGGGACCTTGCTTGTCTCGACCGGACGGTGCGGTCGGTCTCGTCGGCCCTGGACGAGGCGACGAGCTCGCTCGGGACGGTTCCCGTCGAAGGTCGATCCGGACCTCGGCCGCGCCCTCCGGACGATCAAGCGGATGCTCGACGCGAGGCGGTCCCAACGCTGACTCTTCTGCTCAGTGGCAAGACCGCGAGAGAGCAGAAGGGTCATGGAGACGGAATTGGGCTCTCCTTACGACGAACGACGATTCCCGGTCGTTTTCCGGCCCCAGGACCGCCGCGAGCGCGTGCCTCTCAGCCGTGCCTAGCTCGTTGCCAGCGAGCAGGAGGAGGGGGAGAGCATGAAGCTCGCAAGCGTCGCAGTCCTCGTGCTGGCCGTCGCTGCCGGTCTCGCCAAGGGGCCGCTCCCCGCGGAGGGAACTGACGAACGCGAAGGCACCGAGGCCGCCCAGGTCGCTCGCATCCGCGCTCATCTCGAGGGCGCGGAGGCGTTGCTCCGCCGTCGCGACCTGTCCGCGCTGAGCCCTAACCAGCGGGCGGCGCGGGAGCGCCACGTCGAGGCGCTCCGTGCCTACCGGGAGCGCGGCGTCTTCCCGCACAACCACGACTTCGAGGGGCGCCGGCCGGCCTTCGTGGACGACCACGGCACGCTCTGCGCGATGGCTCACCTCATCGCGACTTCGGGTCGCCTCGATCTCGTCCGCCGGGTCGCGGCGACGCGGAACAACGCCTATGTCCGCGAGCTGGCCGGCGACCCGGAGCTCGTCGCCTGGCTCGAAGCCGCCGGCCTCACGGCCGACGAGGCGGCGCGGATCCAGCCCGATTACGACTTCGAGCGCGCCCCGAGCTGCCCCGAGGGCCTCCGGGCGAAGCTTGCGAAGAGTCCCGAGCCCGAGCTCGACGACGCCGATCGGCGGTTCCTCTCGTTCCATCTCGGCCACAGCAAGGCGAGGTCCGACGACGAGAGGAGGCTCGTCACGAAGCCCGGCCGCGACTCCCCGATGGACGAGCCGAGGTCCGGCGGCGAGAAGAAGGGACGGGAGCTCGTCGCGGAGTGGAGGAAGCTGGGAGACCGCAT
>JACQDU010000271.1 GCA_016200955.1 bacterium | reverse complement strand
GTGGGAGCCACTAGGGGGCGGGGGCGACCAGAGTCGCCCCACGCAGCCTAGGGGGCGGGGGCGACGAAAGTCGCCCACGCAGCCTAAAAGGCCCCACTATTTCATTTGCCTGCCGTTCTTCTCGAGGGGCCGGAAGGTTCCCGGGACCGCTTCGTTTCTGCCGGAACTGGCAAGGGTTGCAGGAGTGAAAGTCAGAGAGATGACAACCATGAACATGAAGGGCGCGGACATCCTCAGGATCGTCGACGCTCTCCACCGCGAGAAGAGCATCGACAAGGAGCTGATCTTCCAGGGAGTCGAGAGCGCTCTCCTGTCCGCGGCGAAGAAGAAGCTCGGCGCGAACCAGAACATCGTCATCGAGATCAACCGCGAGACGGGCGACATCACCGCCCTCGACGGCGAGCGTCCGATCGAGAACCTGGGCGACCTCGGCCGCATCGCCGCTCTCACGGCGAAGCAGATCATGATCCAGAAGATCCGCGAGGCCGAGCGCGACGTCGTCTACGACGAGTTCATAAAGAAAGTCGGGACGCTCGTGAACGGCACGATCCAGCGCTACGAGCGCCCGAACGTGATCGTGAACCTGGGCAAGTCCGACGGGATCATCCCCTGGCGCGAGCAGGTCCCCGGCGAGACCTACAACACGGGCGAGCGGATCAAGTGCCTGATCCTCGAGGTCAAGAAGGTCGGCCAGAGAGTGCGGATCATCCTCTCGCGCGCTCACCCGGACATCCTCCGGCACCTCTTCGAGCTCGAGGTCCCCGAGATCCAGGAGAGGATCATCGAGATCAATGCCCTCGCCCGCGACCCCGGGCATCGCGCGAAGGTCGCCGTGCAGTCGATCGACCACAAGGTCGACTGCGTGGGCGCCTGCGTCGGCATCCGAGGCAGCCGCATCAAGAACATCGTGGACGAGCTGAACGGCGAGAAGATCGATATCGTCCGCTGGAACGAGAGCCAGGAAGTCTACATCATGAACGCCATGAAGCCCGCGATCGTGAACGCGATCGAGCTGGACTTCGAGAGCAAGCACGCCAAGGTGTTCGTGGAAGAGGACCAGCTCTCGCTGGCGATCGGGCGGCGCGGCCAGAACGTCCGTCTCGCCTCGCGCTTGACGGGCTGGGCGATCGACCTCGTGACCGGCACTCCCGACGCTTACCAGGAGCGCTTCCAGGTGGAGTACGACTCCTCCCGCGACAGGCCGCAGGTCAGCCCGACCGCGGCCGAGCAGGCGGCGGCGGTCCTCCCCGAGGCTCCCCTCGACGGCGAGGCTCCGCCCGAGGCCGCTCCCCCGCCCGCTCCCGAGGAGGCGCCCGACGACGCCAAGTAAGAAAGCCTCTTCTCTCGAAGGGACCGGCTCTCGTGGATCCGACATCGGAGGCATGGGCCTCCGGGCCTCTCGCGAAAAGCCGGTTTCCCTTCGCGGATGGACGTGACCTCAACTAACATTGTCACTCGAATTCGAGCCCCTCGGTTCGAGTCTCTCGGTAAGAAAACGGTGCAACGAAGGTCCGACGTGCGTGCCGGCAATCTCCAATACGCTGCCGAGGTCCGCGATCCACACCTCGTCCTTGCCGCCCACGAGGATGTTGCTCGGCTTGAGGTCGCGGTGCGCGAACCCCGCGCTCTGCAGCGCCGCGACGCCCAGCACGATCTGCCCTAGCAGGCTCTTGCGCCGGTCCGCGTCGAGCCCGCCCCCGAGGTCGAGCGATCGGTCCCTCCTCCGGCGCCGGTCGCCGCGGAGCCCGCACCTCCCGAGAGGATCGCGGTCGAGACCAGGCCCGTCGAGGTCGTCGCTCCCGCCCGAGACGGTGACGGAGCCGCGGCCGTCGCGGCGAAGCCCGCGCCCCTGGCTCCCGAGCCCGCGCCGGCGCAGGTTGCTCCGGCCGCTCCCGCCGCGCCGGCGAAGCCCGCGGCCACGCCGAGCGCGCCGGCGCGTCCGGCGGCCGCGGCCCAGAGGCAGACCTTCTCGAGCGGAGTCGCGGGAGCCCCGCGCATGGGCGCTCCCGGCCCGGGACCGGGCGTGGGACCGCGCGCTCCCGCTCCTCCCGCGGGACGTCCGGGAGAGGGAAGACCGCCCTCGCGCTCGGGACCTTACCCCGCGCAGCCCGCGCGGCCGGGCGAGGGCCCGCGCCCGCAGACGGCGGCCCGCGGCCCCGAGGGAGCGGCGGCCCGCGGCGGCGGCCCGATCGTCCCCGCGGCCGACACCGAGTTCCGGCCCGGCCGGATCGTCTCCCGCGCTCCTCGCCCCGAGCCCGGCTCGGGGCCGCCTCCCTCGCGCTTCGGTCCTCCCGGCGCGCGGCCCGGACCCGGAGGGCCCGGCGCCCGTCCCGGCCCCGGCGGGCCTCCCCGTCCGGGCGGCTTCGGCCCTCGCCCCGTCATGCGAGGCGCGGACTACGCGATGCCCGAGATCCGCGCGCGGACCGACATCCCGGTCACGCCGAACCTCCGAGGCGACGAGGAGAGCCGGCGCCGGAGCCGCTTCGGCCCCGGCGCACCTCAGGGCCGCGGCGCTCCCGGCCGTGGTGGAGAGCCCGGCGGAGAGCCCGGCGAGGGCACGGGCTCCTCGCGCACCGCGATCTCTCCCGCGAAGAAGGGGAAGCAGGCGACTCGGCGATCGGGCCCCGGCGGCTCGACCGGCGCCGGGCGGCGCATGGAGCGCCTCATGCACGAGCGCGACCGCTGGAAGCGCGCCTCGACCAAGCGCAAGCGCACGATCAAGGCCGGCCCGATCAACCGCCCGACGGAGTGCACGATCGAGCTGCCGATCTCCGTGAAGGACCTCTCCGCGAAGTTCGCCGTGAGGATCGCGGACATCATGAAGATCCTCATGGAGCCGCCGCACAACCTCATGCTCAACATGAACGCCCCGATCCCGGCGGAGGCGATCACGGCCCTCGCGGCTCACTTCAACATCGCCGTCGAGATCACGGACGAGGTCGACGTCGACGACGAGACCGTGAAGGAGCTCGAGGGAGAGGGCGAGCCCGAGGACGCGGCGAGCCTCGCTCCCCGCCAGCCCGTCGTCACCGTGCTCGGCCACGTCGACCACGGGAAGACGTCTCTCCTCGACAAGCTCCGCCAGGCGAAGGCTCCCGTCGCCGAGCAAGAGGCGGGCGGGATCACGCAGCACATCGGCGCCTACGTCGCCGAGCATGCCGGGAAGCCGATCACCTTCCTCGACACTCCGGGCCACCAGGCGTTCACGGCCATGCGCGCACGCGGCGCCAACGTGACGGACATCGTCCTCCTCGTGGTCGCGGCCGACGACGGCGTGATGCCGCAGACGCGCGAGGCGATCGCGCACGCCAAGGCCGCCGACATCTCCGACGATGCGATCGTCGTCGCGTTGAACAAGATGGACAAGCCGAGCGCGAACCCCGAGAAGGTCAAAGGCCAGCTCGCCTCGGAGGGCCTCCAGCCGGTCGAGTGGGGCGGCCACATAGAGGTCGTCCCCGTCTCCGCGGCCACGGGAGACGGGATCGACAAGCTCATGGAGACCCTCCTCATCAAGGCGGAGCTCCTAGAGCTCAAGGCGAACCCCGAGAAGCCGGCGAAGGGCACGGTGCTCGAGGCGAAGAAGACCGAAGGGCGCGGCGTCGTCGCGACGGTCCTCGTCGAGGACGGGACGCTCCGGCGGGGCGACCTCATCCTCTGCGGCCCCGGCTACGGGAAGGTGCGCATGCTCTTCTCGGACCGCGGAAAGCCCGTCAAGGAAGCCGGCCCCGGCGTCCCCGTCGAGGTGATCGGCCTCTCCGAGGTCCCCTCGCCCGGCGACCGCATCTACGTCATGGAGGACGAGAAGAAGGCCCGCGAGATCATCGAGCAGCGCGAGAACGAGCGCCGCCTCGAGACGGCGACCAAGCGCACGGGCGTCTCCGCCGAGAACATCTGGGAGCAGCTCGGGAAGGCCGAGGTCAACGAGGTCCGTCTGATCCTGAAGACCGACGTGACCGGCTCGCTCGAGGTGCTCAAGGCCGAGATCGAGAAGCTCTCCGGGCTCTCGACCGAGGTCCGGATCCGGCTTCTCCACGCGGACGTCGGCACGATCACCACGTCCGACGTGATCCTCGCGGAGGCTTCGAAGCCCTGCTTCGTGATCGGCTTCACGGTCTCTCCCGAGGGCGAGGCCGCGGCGCTCGCGCGCGAGAAGGGGATCGAGATCCGCACCTACAAGGTGATCTACGAGCTCCTGGACGACCTCCAGAAGATCATGTCGGGCGAGATCGCTCCCGAGGAGAAGGAAGTCCTCCTGGGCACGGTGCTCGTGCGGCAGACCTTCAAGTCCTCGAAGGTCGGCACGATCGCCGGCAGCGTCGTCGAGAAGGGCAGCGTCAAGCGCAGCGGCAAGGCCCGCCTCATGCGCGACGGCGTCGTGATCTGGGAAGGCGACATCGAAGGCCTCCGGCGCTTCAAGGACGACGTGAAGGAAGTCAAGGAAGGCTTCGAGTGCGGCATCCGCCTCCGCGGCTACGACGACGTGAAGGAAGGCGACAAGATCGAGGTCTACGAGGTCCAGAAAGTGGCGCGTAGCCTCTGATCGCCATGGTCGTCGGGACGCTCGAGATCCGGATCCTCATCCGACAGGCGCGCTCGCTCAAGGACAAGCGGCGCGTCGTGCTCTCCTTGAAGGACAGGATCCGAGACGAGTTCCTGGTCTCCTGCGCCGAGGTGGACCGCCAGGACTCGGTGAAGGAAGGCGTCCTCGGCGTCGCGATCGTCGGGAGCGACCACCACGTCCTCGAGAGCGTGCTCCAGAAGGTCGTCGATTTCGTCGAGCGGGACCGCGAGGCCGAGCTCGTCTCTTCCTCGGTCGAGTGGAGGTGATCGTTGAGAATCAAGATCGAACGCCTGCGCGAGAAGATCAAGGCCGAGTGCGCTCGCGTCCTCATGACCGAGATCCGGGACCCGCGCGCGGGCTTCCTCACGGTCCAGAACGTCGAGCTCTCGGATGACCTGAGGAACGCGAAGGTCTTCGTCTCCGTCCTGGGAGAGGAGCCCGAGCGGCGCCGGATCATGCGCATGCTCGCGGACGCCCGCGGCTTCGTCCAGCGAGCGGTCGCCTCGACCTTGAGGACGCGCGTCACGCCCACGCTCAGCTTCGTCCTCGACACCTCGATCGACAAGAGCTTCAAGGTCGCGGCGATCCTCGAGCAGATCAAGAAGGACGACGCCTCGCGGAAGGCCGCCTCGGCCTCTCCCCTCGAGATCTCCGAGGACCTCTCCGACGAAGGCGCCGCCGCGCAGGAGAAAGCCGGGAGAGAGGAAGACGAGGAAGGCGTAGAAGACGACCGGGAAGACGGCGGCGAAGCCGAGCAGGACGCGCAGCCTCCTCTCCCGAAGAAGAAGGAAGGCGGCCGCGGCCTCCGGGGGAAGAAGAAGGCGAAGGCGCGCGGCGAGGACGACGAGGACCTCTACGAGGAAGACGACGCCGATGACGAGGAGGACTGATCAGCGCGCCGCGTCGAGCGTGACCTGACCGAAGCTCGCCGCTCCATCCTTCACGAAGATCCCGACTCGCTTGAGCGCACCCGGGGCTTCGGCCCACACCCACGTCTGTCCCCTGGAGTCGGGCGGCCCATCGATCCGCGCCCAGAGCTT
>JACQDU010000026.1 GCA_016200955.1 bacterium | reverse complement strand
CATGAGCAGGCCGAACGCCGTCGCGACGCTCGCGAAGATCGACGAGAAGATGCCGAATGCCTTCATGTTCTCTCCCGAGAGGGTTCGGCCCTCCTCGAGCACAAGCCTCGCCACGAGGATTCGTCTCACCTTCGCTCCTTCGGGCAAGGACTTGGGGCGGGCGTGCGACGGACGCACGGCGCACTGCAACATTCGCGCGACACGATCCCCCGAAAGCTGAAGAACCCGAGGCGGACGGCGAGTCAATCCCCTCGCCGGAGCTCCTCGACCGTCGCGCGGATCCCGGGCAGAGACGGGTCCCCGGGAGGAGCCATCTCGAGGTAGCGCTCGAGGTCCGCGAGAGCGCCCGCGCGGTCGCCGAGGGCCTTGCGTGCCTCGCCGCGGATCTGGACGGCGAGGTGGTCCCTCGGATTGAGCGCGATCGCGCGGGTCTCGTCGTCGATCGAGAGCGCGTACTCCTTCCGCGTGAGACGGGCCCAGCCCCGCACGAGCCAGGCCTGCTCGCCCGCGGGATCGAGAGCGATCGCACGGTCGGCGTCCTCGATCGCTCCCTGGGAGTCGCCCTTGTTGTTCTTCCCCATGGCCCGGGCAAACAGCGCGAGCACGTCCTTCGAGCAGAGGGAGAGAGCGCGCGTCGCGTCCTCGATCGCCGCCTCGCTCTCTCCCAGGAGGATGTGGGCGAGCGCGCGCAGCGAGAGCGCGTCTCCCCTCGAGCCGTCGACCTCGAAGGCGCGGGTGGCGTCAAAGGCGCCGCCCGCTGCGTCGCCGGAGTAGATGCGGGCGTAGGCTCGCGCGTACCAACCCTGGGCGCCGCGAGGGTCGAGCTCGAGCGCGCGGCTCGCGTCCGCGAGAGCGCCCGCGTACTCCCCGGATCCGCAGCGGGCGATGGCGCGGCAGGTGTAGCCCTCGGCGCTCCCGCCATCGAGCTCGATCACTCGCGTGGCGTCCTCGCACGCTCCCTTGCAGTCGTGGCGGGCGTTCCTCACGCCTCCTCGCGTCAAGAGAGCGACGGCGCACGCGGGGTCGAGCTCGAGCGCGCGGCTCGCGTTCGCGAGCGCCAGGTCGAGCTCGCGCCGCATGAACTGCTCTGAGGACCGCGCCCGCTCCCGCGACGAGCGCGCCCCCCGCGATCCCGAGCTCTCTCCCCGTGATCGCGCGGGCGCGCGGGCCCTCGAGGGCGCGGGCGAGCTCGTCTCCGTCCCGGAAGCGCCGCCCGGGCTCGTGCGCGAGGGCCCGCGCGATCGCCGCCGAGAGCCAGCGCGGCGTCTCGGGCCGGACCTGGTGCACGGGAGCGACCGCGCCTCGCTCGACCTTCCCGACGACCTCGACGAGGCTGTCTCCCGCGAACGCGGGGACGCCGGTGAGGCACTCGTGGAGGATCGCTCCTAGGGCGAAGACGTCGGCGGGAGGGCCGACGCGCTTCGCGTCGACGACTTGCTCGAAGGCCATGTAGCCCGCGCTCCCGAGGATGCCGCCTCCCTGGGAGACGGAGACGCTCAGGCTCGCGCCGGGAGCATCCCTCTGGAAGTGCTTCGCGAGGCCGAGGTCGACGATCCCGCGCTCGTGCGCGCGCCCGAGCGCCCGCGCGAGCGCTCGCCCGAGGTCGAGCGTCTCGCCGACCTCGAGCGGACCCTTCGCGAGTCGGTCCCGGAGCGTGCCGCCCTCGAGGAGAGGCATGACGAGGAAGGGGCCCTGGGCCGAGTCGGCGAAGTCCAGGAGAGGGACGAAGCCCGCCTCCTCTCCCAGGAGCGCGAGGAGCCGCCTCTCTCGCTCGAAGCGCGAGAGCGCGTCGCGGGCTCCCGACCGCTGGAGGACCTTGAGCGCGACCGCTCGCCCGTCCGGCGCGCGGGCGCGGAGGACGACTCCCATGCCGCCGCGGCCGATCTCTTCCTGGACCTCGTACGGGCCGAGCTTCATGCGAGAAGGATGCCCCGCGCCGCGGTCGGGTGCCAGCTACCGCGTGACCACGAGCGAAGCGTGCTCGAGGAACACGGAGTCCGCGAAGCGCCTGCGCGTCCCGGGAGCGACGACGAGGCGCTTGACCATGAAGTCGAAGAGGAGCGGGTTGTAGTCGTAGATCTCCCTCAGGACCTTGCGTTCGTCGGGAGAGATGAAGCCCAGGTCCTCGAGCTTCCCCGTGCGGAGGAGGACGTTCGCCGCGGGGAGCGGGTAGTCGCTCCCGTTGACGAGCCGCGGGTGGAGGTCCGTGCGCCGGAGGATCCTCTCGAGCGATCCCGTTCCGCAGCGGTTCGCGAGCGTCGTCGCCGATATCTCGCCCCAGACGAGGCCCTCGTACTTCTTCGTCTCCATGAGACGCAGGAAGAGGTCGAAGCTCGGGACGAGGGGCTTCTCCGGCGAGTCGAGGTCCTCGTCCTCTCCCAGGCCCGAGCAGTGAGCGACGATGACGCGCAGGCCGTGATCGAGCGCGGCCCTGAGCCTGAGGGGGTTCCCGAGAGGCTGCCCCGCCGCCTCGACCGCCTTCTCCTCTCCCGCGTGCGAGAGGAGGATGAGGCCGAGGTCCCTCGCCTTCTCGTAGAAGGGCACGCACCGGGGATCGAGCGGGTCCATGCCCACGGGGCGGGGGACGTACGGCTCGTCGGCGCGCTCCTCGTCCGTGACGCCCGAGGCCGAGAGGAGGACCGAGTACTCCATGTGCCGGAAGGGATGGAGCCAGCTCAGCATGGCGGGGTTCACGAAGTTCCCCGTGCCGCCGGCTCCCGTGCCGGTCATGTGAGTGTGGTAGTCGAGGAGCCGCTCCGCGGGGATCCCGCTCCACGCGAGCGCGATGGCCTGCCGCGCGGGCTCGCTCAGGCCCGAGCGAATCTCCCAAGGCTCGTGCGAGAACGCTCCGCCGAGCGTGCTCGCGCAGGCCTGGAGCGAGGCGAGCGAGAGGAGAACGGCCACGAGGACGCGCCGCCGGCTCGCCGTGCGCTCTCCCGGGATGCGGAACACGCGAGGAACGGTAACATGCGCGCGGGAGGAGACCCGTGCGCTTCGAGTTCCTGCGAGAGATCCCCGAGGCCCCGGAGAAGGACTGGTTCGAGTCCCGCTACGCGGAGCTCAGGACCAAGCTCGAGAAGACGCCCGACGACGCTCCTCGCGAGAGATGGGTCGAGCTCGCCCGCCACTGGAACGAGGTCAAGGCCGTCCTCTCCGGCGAGCGCTCGCGGAGGCAGTGGGCCGAGGCCCAGGACGCGCGGGACGAGGCGTCGGAGAAGGCCGCTCTCCTCTTCCGGAACGAGGTCGATCCCGTGGGAGTCCGCGAGAACGCCGTCGCGAGGAAGCGCTTCCTCGGGCGAACGGCGCGCGCGGCGGTCGAGTCGCGCTTCGGGAAGCAGCTCCCTCTCCTCTGGGAGTGCGACGAGCTCGGCGCGGACCCGAGGACCGTCGATCTCGACGTGGCCGCGAACAACCTCTACGCCGAGTACTCGAAGATCCGGGGCGTCGCGCAGATCGACCTCGACGGGAAGAAGACGACGCTCACGCAGCTCACGAACCTCGCCGAGTCGCCGGACGCCGCTCGAAGGTCGCGCGCCTTCCTCGCCCTCGCCGGTTTCTACCGGGAGAAGAAGACGGAGCTCGACGAGATCTACTCGAAGCTCGTCTCGCTCCGCGCGCAGGCGGCCGAGCGGCTCTCGATGAAGTCGTTCGTCCCTCTCGGCTACAAGCGGATGACGCGCACCGACTATGGCCCCGAGGAAGCCGCGCGGTTCCGCGAAGCGACCTTCGAGCACGTGGTCCCTCTCCTCGCGGACCTGAGAGCGCAGCAGGCGCGCGGTCTCGGGACGCGAGCCGTTCAGCCCTGGGACCGGAGCTACTTCCCCGCCTTCGGCCTGCCGCCCGGGATCGTCCCGGTCGCGGGCCAGGTCGCGGCGGCGCGGAAGGTCTTCGGCTCGCTCCACCCGCGGCTCGCGGAGCACTTCGACCGCATGGTCGCGCGCGGGTTCGTGGACCTCGAGAACCGTCCGGGGAAGCGGCCCGGTGCCTTCTGCATAGCCATGGACGACCGGGACGAGGTGCGGATCTTCTGCAACTCGACGGGCGCGGCGTCCGACGTGGGGACGCTCGTCCACGAGTCGGGCCACTCCTTCCAGGGCTGGGAGAGCCTCCCGATCGAGGCGCTCGAGCTGCGCTGGCCGACCGCCGAGGCGTGCGAGATCCACTCCATGGGCATGGAGCTCCTCTCGTTCCCTCACCTCGACGCGTTCTTCGAGCCGGAGGACGCCGTTCGGTTCCGGCGCCACCGGCTCGCGAAGACGCTCGTGCTGTTCGGCTACATCGCCGTCGTCGACGCCTTCCAGCACGAGGTCTACGAGAAGCCGGGCCTCTCTCCCGACGAGCGCGCCCAGGCCTGGACGCGCCACTGGAAGCGCTTCATGCAGGGCGAGGACTGGAGCGGCCACGAGGACGCGCTCGGGCGCTTCTGGCACCGGCAGCTCCACATCTTCGGGATGCCCTT
>JACQDU010000296.1 GCA_016200955.1 bacterium | reverse complement strand
GACCAAGGCGCTACACCCTGTAGCCGGTTTGGGCCTCCCGGTCTCTCCGAGGGAGCGTGTCTCATTGGGGCCGTCGAGCGGCCAGCTTCCGTGGCTCTCCCCGGAGAGGCACCGGGAGGACGTTAGGGACGACTACCGACAGGCACCGACTCCGAGTGCCGGGAGGGTAGTCCAGTGAGCTCATGACCGCTCCGCGCGCTCCTTCGTTCGACGACATCCTCGCGGCACGCGAGCGCTTGAAGGGCTACGTCCGCACGACTCCCGTGATCGAGTGGACCTCGGCCGCCGGGATCCGCGTGCATCTCAAGCTCGAGCAGCTCCAGGTCGGCGGCTCGTTCAAGGCGCGCGGCGCGTTCAACCGCTTGCTGTCGACTCCGGCGAGCGAGCTCGAGGCCGGAGTCGTCACCGCCTCGGGCGGCAACCACGGCCTGGGAGTCGCCGTCGCCGCGAAGCGCACGGGAGCTCCCGCGACCGTCTTCCTCCCCGCAAGCGCACCTCGCTCGACGGAGCAGCGGCTCCTCCGCCTCGGCGCGAAGGTCGTGCGAGGCGGAGCCTCCTGGGACGACGCGTGGGCGCTCGCGGTCGAGCACTCCGAGAAGCAAGGCGGGCTCCTCGTGCACCCCTTCGAGGACCCGCTCGTCGTCGCGGGTCAAGGAACGATCGGCCTCGAGCTCGTCGAGCAGGTCCCCTCCCTGGACCTCGCGATCGTCGCGATCGGAGGAGGCGGCCTGATCTCGGGAGTCGGCGTCGCGCTCAAGGCGCGGAAGCCCGCGGTGCGCCTCGTCGGCGTCGAGCCGACCGGAGCGGACTCCATGAAGCAGAGCGTTGCGGCCGGTCGGATCGTCACGCTCGACCGCGTGACGACGATCGCAGGAACGCTCGCTCCGAGAGCGCCGGGCCCGCTCACGCTCTCGCTCTCGCAGAAGCACGTGGACGAGATCGTTCTCGTCGAGGACAGGGAGATGCTCGAGGCCGTCTCCCTCCTCTGGGAGGAGGTCCGCCTCCTCGTCGAGCCCGCGGGAGCGGCCGCGCTCGCGGCGCTCACGACGGGCCGCGTCGCTCCAAGGGACGCGCGGAGCGTCGCCGTCCTCCTCTGCGGCGCGAACCTGGACGAGGAGCTCGCCTTCCGCGCGATCCGCGGAGCCCTGTGAGCGTCACTTCCCGCCTTGCCTCTTCCACCACTCGAGCGCCTGCTTGGCCACGAGCTGGATGCGGGACGAGTCGGGCTCATCCCGTCGAGCCCGGTCGAGGAAGCGCTTTCCCGTCACCCGCTCGAATGCCGTCAGGCACGCCTCGAGGTGCGGCGCGGCTCGCCCGTCGGCGTCGTTGAGCGCCTCGGTCAGGCTCCGGGCGACGAGCTCCGAGCACTCCATGTTCCCGCGGAACGAGGAGACGACGTGGAGGAGCGCGACGCTCTCGTCCCAGCGGCGCTTCGAGAGGAGCTCCTTCACCTCCGCGGGCATGGTCTCGAGGCGCAGGTCGCCCATGGCGAAGAGCGCCGCGTCGCGGACCTCGGCGCTCTCGTCCTTGAGCAGCGAGAGGAGCCGGGGGAGGACGGCGCTCGATTCGCGGGCGCGGCCCAGCGCGAGCGTGACCGCGACCTTCTCCTCGCGCTTCCTCACCTTGTCGAGGAGCTCGACGACCGGCGCCGGAGCGAAGTCCTCGCCGGCCGCCGCTCGCGCGAGGATCGCGGCGAGCCGCGCGAAGACGGTGCGCGACTCCTCGGAGAAGGCCTTCTCGAGGTCGGGCGCCTCGCCCTTCCGGACGAGCGTCGCGAGGAGACGGGCGGCGGGCCACGCGTCGGCTTCCTTGGACGCTCGCGCGAGGAGCGCCGGCCCCATGGTCGCGCTCACGTCCTCGGGCAGCACGACGTCCGACTTCACGACCTCGCGGTCGAGGAGGCGCGAGAGCGCCCGCTCCGTCCGCTCGGCGGAGATCCCGGCATCGAGGTCGTCTCGCTTGACGCCGGCGGCCTCGATCGCGGTCGCGGTCAGCTCGTTCATGACCGCCTCGAGCCTCGAGGACTCGAACTTCGAGAGGTCCAGGCCGAGGTCCCTCTTCCTGTTCCAGCGCTGCTCGATCCACTCGTTCAGGACGCGGCGGCGCGCCGTCTCGGTGCGGTCCGAGGGCTCGGCCAGCCGCTCGCCCGTGAGGATGACGAGCGTGCTCCTGCAAGCCTCGAAGTCGATCGCGTCCTGGGAGTGCGTCATGTGCTCGACGAGGATCGGGATCGACGACTTCTGGCGGAGCTTGCGGAACCGCCGGAGGGCTTCCGCGAACGACTCCCGCTTCGAGAGGAGCCCGCGCAGCTCCTCGATGGCCGGGTCGGAGCTCCCTCCGCCGGTGAGGCTCGGCGTGTTGAGCGCGGGCGTCCCGTCCTCGTCCCAGACGAGGGACTTCGTGAAGCTCGTCGCCCTGGCGCCGGTCTTGCCGAAGACGACCGAGCCGCTCACGGAGTTGCACACGAAGTCGCCGAGGCAGACGATGAGGCAGTTCGTGCATCCCGTCACCTGGACGTGCTTCCGGCACACGACGACGCAGTCCGACATGCCCGTCACGCGGAGGTCCTCGGTGACGACGAAGCTCTTGTCGAGCGTCGTCTCGCTCACGGTCTCCTGGAGGACCGGCGTGAGCTTGGCGGCGGACAGCGTGAGCTTGAGCGGAGCGCCGTACATCTTCGCGCGCGCCGTGTCGCCCTCGCCGAACTTGGTCTTCTCGAGGATCTTGTCGAGGGTGCCCATGAGCTTCGTGCGCTCCGTTTCCTTGTTGCCCTGCACGCGACAGTCGAGCAGGGCCTCGGCGGTCTCGAAAAGCCGCTGGGCCGTGTTCTTCTCCGTCCTGTCCGCCTTCTCCGACTTGCCGCCCTTCTCCTGGGCACGCGCCTCGCGCGCGCCGACGAAGAGGACGAGGAGGAGCGTCGCGGCGATCGGGATGCGCATGGAAGCCTCCGGGGGAGCACGGGCCCGAAGGGAATACGCGCACCACCGAGGAACCGGAAGGCCGGGGGTCGAAGCCCGGACGCCCGCCGCCGACGCGCCTTCGCTGGCGTGAGGCGCGCTCAGCCGAGGCCGTACTTCTTCATCTTGTTGAAGAGCGTCGAGGTCGGCACCTTCAGGATCCGCGCGGCCTTCGTGCGGTGCCAGTTCGTGCGCTCGAGCGTGCGCAGCAGGATGTCTCTCATGAACTCGAACTCGACGTCCTTGAGCGGCTTGTCGTCGTACTTCGAGAGGCCGTCGTCCTTCGCCGCGCCCGGCTTCTGCGAGCCCTCCCGGATCCGCGACGAGAGCGCGCCCACGTCGATCCGGGCGTCGCTCATGGCGACCATGCGGTTCATCTCGTTCTCGAGCTCGCGCACGTTCCCGGGCCAGTCGTAGGCCACGAGGAGGCGCATGGCCTCGCGGTCCACGGGCTTCGGCTTGTCTCCCGTGATCTTCTGGAGGAAATGCTGGATCAGGAGCGGTATGTCCTCGCGCCTCTCGCGGAGCGGCGGGAGGTTCACGGTGATCACGTTCAACCGGTAGTAGAGGTCCTCGCGGAACTTCCTGTCGGCGACGAGCTTCTTGAGCTCCTTGTTCGAGGCGGAGATGATCCGCACGTCCACCTTCAGGATCCGCTTGCCGCCGACGGGCCGGACCTCGCCCTCCTGGAGCACGCGCAGGAGCTTCTTCTGCATGCGCTCGCTCATGTCGCCGATCTCGTCCAGGAAGAGCGTCCCGCCGGTCGCGAGCTCGAAGAGGCCCTTCGAGTCGCGGTCCGCTCCCGTGAACGCGCCGCGCACGTGACCGAAGAGCTCCGCCTCGAGGAGAGTGTCCGTGAGGGCCGCGCAGTTCTCGGCGACGAAGGGCTTGTTCTTCCTGGGCCCGTTGTAGTGGATCGCGCGCGCGATGAGCTCCTTCCCCGTCCCCGACTCTCCGTGGATCACGACCGAGTGGTGCGTCTCGACGACCTTGTCGAGGAGCTTGAAGATCCTCTGCATGGGCTCGGTGGCGCCGATGATCTTGTCGTACTTGTATTTCGTCTCGAGCTGGTCCTGCGAGGTCTTGAGCTGCGCGCGAGCCTCCGCGAGCTGCGTCTCCGTCTCCTTGAGGGTGCGCGAGTTCTTGAGCGGGATCGCCACGCGCCCCGCGATCGCTTGCAGGAAGCGGAGGTCTTCCTTCGTGAACCGGCGCGCGATCGCGTTGTGGTCCACGTAGATCACGCCGAGGATCTCCTGGGGGCGCCCGCCGTCCGCCGCCGTCACGATCGGCGCGCAGATGATCGAGCGGAGCTTCAGGTCCATGACGCTCTTGAACTCGCGGAAGCGGTCGTCCTCGAGCGCCTCGGCGATCAGCACGGGCTCGCCCGTGCGAGCGACCTCGCGCGCGATTCCGTGGCTGATCCTGAGCTCGGGCGTCTCGCTCTCCATGTTGCGCCCGTGCTGGAGGCGCAGCTCGCCGTCGGTCCCCTTGAGCATGAAGAAGCCGCGCTCGCCTCGCGTCGCCTCGACGACCATGGCCGTCGTGAGCGAGATGAGCTTCTCGAGGTCGAGCTCCTGGCTCACGACCTTGTTGACCATGGAGAGGACGAGGCGCCCCTCGCGGGAGAGGAGGAGCGTGTCGAGCTCCCGCAGGTCGGCGTCGCCCTCGCGCGAGTCCTCGGCGACATCGCTCGGCGCGCCTCTCTGCGAGCCGGCGAAGGAGAACGTCCGGTTCGGTCCGTGCGAGCGCGCGTTGTAGAGCGCCTCGTCCACGCGGCAGACGAGCGTGTCCTTGTCCTCGGCGTCCTCGGGGAACGTCGCCGCGCCGACCGAGATCGTGAGCGCGAGCTTCTCCCCCTCCTGCTCGAACGACGCTTCCTCGACGGCCGCGCGGAGGCGCCCCGCCGCGAGGACCGCACCGTGAGCGTCGGTGTCCGGGAGGAGCGCCTCGAACTCGTCTCCGAAGTAGCGCGCGATCACGTCCACGTCGCGGACGCTCCTCTTGAGGACCGCCGCGACCTCGCGGATCACGCGCTTGGCCGTGTCCTGACCGTGGAGCTCGCGCACGAGCTTGAAGCGGTCGATGTTGACCTTCAGGAGAGAGAGCGGCCGCGCGTGGCGCTGGCTCCGGCGGATCTCCATGTCGAGCTGCGCGGTGAAGTAGGTGTGATTCGAGAGGCCCGTGAGCGGGTCCTTCAATGCCTCGATCGAGAGAGAGCTGCTCTCGTCGCCCGCGTGCGCGGCCGATCCTTCTCTCCGGCCCGGAGCGGGCGAGACCGACGAGAGGAGGTCGCGGGAGCTGGCGTCGCGCCCGTTCTCTCGCGCCGCGGGAAGGCCGGCGCCCTTGCCCGCGAGCTCGAGGACCCTCTCGCCCAGGAGCCGGATCTCGCGCAGGAGCGGTTTTCTCCCGTAGCTCTCGCGGAGGTCGGAGGGGAGCGTGGCCCACGTCGCGCGCACGGCGGAGGCTGCGTCGCGGAGGTCGCGCGCCGCTCGCCGGGCCTCGCCGCGCTCGAGCGCCGCCTTCGCTCGCAGGAGGAGCGCGTGGGCGCGAGGCTCCGCGAGCCCGGCCTGCTCCGCGTGAGCGAGCGCCCGCTCGGCCGTCGCGAGAGCGGCGTCGTTCTGGCCTAGGCGCAGCCGCGCTTCGGCCAGGATGAGCTCGGCCCTCGCGCCCATGAGAGCGTCCTGCGCGAGCCCCGCGGCCTCGAGCGCGACCTCCGCTCGCTCGAGCGCGAGCCCGGCGCTCCCTCGCCTGAGCTCGTCCTTCGCGCGGGCGAGGTCGACGAGCG
>JACQDU010000025.1 GCA_016200955.1 bacterium | reverse complement strand
TTTGGGCGACATCTCCGACACCTTCGCCTCGGCCTGCCACTTCATGAAGGCATCGAAGCGCGCCATATCGTCGGCGTTCTTCCTGAGGCCGCCGTAGTCCACGAGGCCGTCCTTCACGTACTTCTTCAGGATCGCGTCGAAGTCATCGGGAGAGCCCGTCTTAGCCGCCGTCGCGGACGGCGGCGTCACCGGAGGCATGGTCTCGTTGAGAGTCCAGCCCCACTCGACGATCCGGAGCTTGTAGCTCCCCGAGTCGAGGAGCTTCTTCGTCTCGTCGTCGACCCACGGCTTCACGAAGAGCTCGGGCTTCGAGGCCGGCCTGTTGGGGTCGCTCGTGAAGTCCTTCCCGTACCACTCGAACTCCTTCGAGACCCAGAGCTCGACCTCGCCCGTCTTCTCGTCCTTCACGACCTTCCACTGGGTCGCGGCCTTCGCGTCCTTGTCCTTGGTCACGAAGGCGTGCATGGTCTCCTCGAGGTTCTTGTCGAGGTTGGCCTCGGTCCAGACCTCGGGCCGCAGGGGCAGGCAGCCCCGGTCCGCGCACACGATCGCGAAGTGAGAGCGCATGTCCTTGTAATTCGGGATGAGCCGGTTGTACTCGACGTCGTTGACCGTGAGGTCCTCTCCGCCGACCTTGAACTTGATCTTGTCGAAGAAGCCGGGGATGTCGAGCGGGCAGTGGACCGGGTAATGGTCGAGGACCGACTTCATGCAGCAGGAGTTGTAGGCGTTGATGTAGAAGGCCTCCTGCGCCTTCTTGGACATCTCCGAGACCTTCGCCTCGCCTTGCCACTTCATGAAGGCGTCCAGGCGAGCCGTGTCCTCGGAGCTCTTCTTGAGGCTGGCGTAGTCGACCATCCCGTCCTTGACGTACTTCTTGAGTATGTAATTCAAGTCCTCGGGAGAGCCGCTCTTGGCGGCCGCGGGCCCGCCCGCGGGCGGCTTCGAGCCCGTGTCCTTGGAGCCGTCCTTGTTCTCCGGCTTGCTACAACCGGAGAGGAGCAACGCCGCCGAGCACGTAAGGGCCAGGGTCCCGGAAAGTCGTCGTCTCATCGTTCTCCTCGCAGAGCGCATGACGGCTACCAGTGGATGTCCAGGATGCAGTTCAGGCTGTTGTCCAGCATGGGCGAGCCGTTCTGCCGGTGGATGTGCTGGAACCAGTACATGTATTCGATCTCGACCGCGATGTTCTTGTGGAGCGAGATGTAGAGGCCAGGCGACCACATGTTCTCCTCGACCGAGACGTCGTTGTAATCGCCGTACCGGGCGTGGCTGTAGTTCACGTAGAACGAGAGCCGCCAGAGCGAGAGCGACGTGCCCGTGAGGAAGTAGTCGACCGAGTGCACCCTCGCGCCCACGGTCGGATAGTCGGTCGTGTTCATGCCGTGCTGGTGGGTCGCCTCGGCGTACGCCATCCACGTGATGCCGAGATCGGTGAACGGGCCGACCTTGACCTCGAGGTTCGTTCCCATGCGGATGCAGTCGTTGTCGTCGCGGCTATTTTTGAAGTCGCGCCGGCCCCACTCGCCGAACGCTCCGACCGTCACCTTCAAGACGTCGGCGATGTTGATGTAGGGTGCGACCGTGCCGACGACCATGTTCCGCTTCCGCGCGCCCGCGATCGACACCGTGTCGCGGTTGTTGAGCGAGCCGTTGACCTCTCCGTCGACCAGGAAGTACTGCAAGCTGTAGTCGACGCCGAACATGTCGCCGAGCTTCTTCCCGCCCTCGAGCGAGATGCCGTAATGCGGGTCGAGCTTGAGCCCGTCGAAGTAAGGGATCGAGCCGTACCACGTCCCCGTGTCCCAGAAGCGCCCCAGGCGCTCGTGGATCTTGCCTATCTTGATCTGGGCGTCGGCTTCCTTGATCTTGATGTAGGCGTAGACCTCCTGGATCCAGACGTTGCTCTGGAAATAACCCCTGAGCTTCGAGTTCGTGCGGAAGCGCGGCTCGAAGTGGAAGCCCACTTCCTCGCCGAAGAACGGCTCCGTGAAGGGGAAGTCGAAAAGGAGGTAGGTCGCGTAGTCCTCGAAGAGCGCCTCCGCGCCCGTCGGCTGGAACGGCTGGTAGTACCAGAGATACGTCCCGCCGTGGAACGTGAAGGGGAGGTCCTTCCTGATGTCGTCGATCCCCTTCTGGAGCCCCTCGATCTTCTTGAAGGCGTCCGAGAGCGAGCCCGGAGGCGGCGGCGGCGGAGGCTCGGGCGGCTTCTCGCCCGGAGCGGGCACCGGAGGCTTCGCCTCGGGGTTCGGCAGCGCGCCGCCCGGCTGGCCGGTGACCGCCGCGAGCTTCTTCTCTAGCTCGGCGACGCGCTTCTCGAGGTCGGCCTTCTCGCCGTCCGCGGGCTTGTCCTTGGGCGTCCCGTCCTGGGCCCGAGCCGGCCCCGTGCTGCACGCGAAGGCCAGCAAGGCCACGCCGAGACCGACAGCTCGTCGCTTCATCGTTCTCCCCGTTCCCGATCACCGCTCTTGCGAGAAGCCGTGAGCGCGGGTGGGCACGCTCGAGGCTCGAGCTCGCCCCCCGGCGAGCTCCCCCGGGACCGGCCCCCCGGCACGGTCCCGTCGAGCGTGAATGTCGGGTCAAACGATCGTGAATTCCACTACATAAAATCGATACCAACGATCATATCAACAGAGACTATCAATGATGAATTACGTCGGATCAACCTACTTGTGCGGCACCATGTCGGCGCCACAGACCGGGCACTTCCCGGGCTTGGTCGCGTGACCCCCGTGAGTCGGGCAACCGTACTCGGTCGTCTTCTCGGTCCCGGTGCCGCCGCCCGATCCGGGCTTGGAGTCCGACGAGGAGCAGCCGGCTCCGAACGCGACGGCGATGGTCAGGACGACGGCGGCGATGCCTCTCGTGCTCATGGTCTCTCCGTTTCGGGTTGTACGGGCTTCCGGCGTGGGCTTCTCTAGAAGAGGTCCATGCCGGTCAGGGCCCTGCCAATGAAGTCGGCCGATGCGTCCGAGGTGGGCGCCATGACCCACCCCGCGCGAGCGTCGCGGAAAGCGCGCTCGACGCCGAGGTGCTTCGCGAACGCGACGCCTCCGCAGGCCTTCATGGCGAGGTCCGTCACCTCGAGCGCCGCGTTGATCGCCGCGTAGCGCGTCTGGAGCACGTAGAGGACGGTCGCGGGAGTCGGCGACTCGATCAGGTCGAGCGCGTAGCGGAGGAGAGCCCTCGACTGGTCGAACGTCACTTGCATCTCTGCAAGACGGGCCCGCAGAGTCGGCAAATCGCGGAGCTTCGACTTGTCGTGCTCGAAGCTCGTGCCCTGGAGGTGAGCGGCCGTCGTCGCGATCGCGCTCCGGCAGAGCCCGTGCGCCATGGCCGCCGTCCCTATGTTGAACCAGGGGAGAACGATGCCGAGCCCGAACGGGAGGCCTTCACCGTGAGGGCACATGAGGTCCGCCTTCGGGATCTTGTAGCCCGCGAGCTCGACCGGGCTCGACTCGTTCCCGCGGAGGCCGAGGCCGTCGAAGCCGCCCTTCACCTTCACTCCCGCGTTCTTCCTGCGGACGAGGAACGCCGTGAGGTCCATGGGGCCCTTCGCTCCCGGGCGCCGGCACTGGCTCACGTAGGAGTCGGCGTGCTCCGACGCCGTGACGAAGCGCTTCGTCGCGCTGTACGTGGCGCCTTCGCCGTCCTCCTTGAGCTCGGAGACCTGGAACCAGAACAAGGAGCGCGAGCCCGCTTCCGTGAAGGCGAGCGTCGAGAGGTGCTTCCCGGCCGCGATCTCTTTCAGGAGAGCTTCCTTGCCCCCGAGAGTCTTCGGCCGGCCTTCGCGAGAGCGTCGATCGACTCCTTCGGGAAGCGGCCCTTCTGGTCCACGTCCTGGGCGTTCTTCGCGACGACGTCCGCCGCGATCTTCGCCGCCTCGGCCGTCACCGCCTGCGCGTCCGCTCCGAGGCCGTAGATGTGTGGCGCCGGAGGAGGCGCCGCCGGCCCGCCCACGAAAGCCGTCGCCGCGGGCTTGGGCGTCTCGTACATGCCCTGGTCCGTCATGGCCTGGTCCAGCTCCTCGTAGCCCGTGGTCCTCCCGCTCACCCAGCGCTTGAGGCCCTCGAGCTCCATCATCTCTCTCAGGTTGGGGTCGTTCGCGTCCATGGCCAGGAGGCCGTCCGTGAAGCTCTTCGCGAGCTCGTCCGGGAAGGAAGCGAGCGCGGTGAAGTTGCAGTGGCAATAGGGAGGAGAGGTCCAGACGACCTCGACCGCGCCCTTCTCCACGGCTCCCGTGGACACGAAGCGCGCCCACGACGAGTCGCCGAGCGCGCCCGCGTCGGCGCGACGCTCGAGCACGGCCTTCAGGACCTCGGTCTCGCTGTCTCCCGTGTCGCCGTGAAGGCCCACGTCGATGTCGAAGCGGAGCGACTTGTAATCGCGCCCCTCGGAGAGGCCGGCCTTCTTGACGAAGTGGAGCGGGAGGATCGCCGCCTGCCCGGAGTCGCGGCTCCCGACCGCGAGCGTCTTGCCTTTCAGGTCCTTGGGTCCCTTGACGCCCGACCCCGGCCGCGCGACGAGGACCGTCGTGAATCCCACGTCGGCGTCACGCATGGCGAGAGCCCGCGCCGTCCCGTTCGAGCGCTTTTTGCACTTGAGCCAGGCGACGGGCGTGTTCCACGCGACGTCGATGAGGCCCTTCATGAGGGCCTCTTCCTGGGCGTCGTAGTTGGAGAAGAGGACGTAGTCGACCTGATGCGGCCTCGCCCGGAAGAACTCCCGGATCGCGTCCCAGATGGTCACCGCGTCCGACTTGTACGCGACAGCGCCGACGACGATCGTGGACATCGGCACGCTCCCCCGGAGTGTTCTCGACGGAGGGAGAGGGCGCGTCCAGACAATAAAATCGATTGCATCGATCTTTGCTATCTAAGAAACGGCGGCGCGACCGAGAGGGCGTGCCGGGCCGCGTCTCGGACCGCTTCGTTCGGAGAGGACGCGTGCTTGGAGACGGCCTCGCGGAGCGCGGGGAGGTCGCGCGGGTCGATCTCGCGCGCCACGTGGTCGAGGCCCTCGCGCGCGCTCGCTCACGCGGCGGCGTGGAAGATCCGGGCGGCGACGAGACAGGCGTTCCGGTGGAGCATGTGGAGCGGGATCCTCGCGACGAGCGAGCCCTCGAACATGAGGAGCCTCTCGGTCTCGTCGCACGAGAGGAGGTCGAGCAAGCTCACCTCTCCCCAGCGCTCGGGCGCCTCGCCGACCCTCTCCCGCGGGCCGCCGTGAGAGCCGTTCCAGGGACAGACCTCCTGGCAGATGTCGCATCCCGAGAGACGCGCCCCCGAGTCCAGGTAAGCGGCCGGCATGGGCCCGTCGATCGAGATCGTCCGCGCCGAGAGGCAGCGGTCGATCACGATCCTGTGCGGCCCATCGAGCGCTCCCGTCGGGCAAGCGTCGATGCAGAGCCTGCAAGAGAGGCAGTGATCCGCGAGAGGCTCGTCCGGCTCGAGCTCGAGGTCCGTGAAGACGCTCGTGAGCACGAAGAAGGAGCCGAGCTCCGGGTTGATGGCGAGGTTGTTCTTCCCCCACCACCCGACGCCGCTCTGGACGGCGAAGTCGCGCTCGAAGAAGGCGCCGTGCTCGATCGAGTCCTGCGTCCGGACGGCTCCTCCGGCGATCGAGCGGAGCTTCTCGACGAAGCGGTCGAGCTTCCCGTCGTTGATCCGGTGGTAGCTCGCGTCGCGCTCGTAGCGCGCGATCCACGGCCACGCCCCGAGAGCGGGGGAGCGCGCGATGAGCTCGCGCGCGGCGCGTCTCCTGGCGCCGTCTCGCTGGCGCCAGCGATCGGGATCGACG
>JACQDU010000285.1 GCA_016200955.1 bacterium | reverse complement strand
GGGGCGCGCGTAGCGCCCATCCGGTGCATAGTCCTGCGAGCGGAGCGAGCAGCGGGACGCGGAGCGCGAAGCGCGGAGCGGCCCACCGCGGGGGGGATCCGCGGGCCGAAGGGCCGCAATGGGGGGGCGCGCGTGGCGCCCATCGGCCGCCGATGAAGATCGCGGTCATCGGGACCGGCTACGTCGGCCTCGTCACCGGCACCTGCTTCGCCGAGTCCGGAAACGACGTGATCTGCGTCGACGTGGACAGGGAGAAGATCGACCTCCTCCGCTCCGGCAAGGTCCCGATCTACGAGCCCGGCCTCGAGGAGCTCATCAAGCGCAACGTCGAGGAGGAGCGCATCAAGTTCACGACGAGCCTGGACGAGGCGGTCAAGGCCTCTCTCCTCGTCTTCGTCTGCGTCGGGACGCCCTCGCGCGCGGACGGCTCTCCCGACATGAAGTACGTCCTCGCCGCCGCCGCGGAGATCGGGCGAGCGATCGACGGATACCGCGTCGTCGTCATGAAGTCCACGGTGCCGGTCGGGACGGCCGACAAGGTCCGCGCGACGATCCGCTCCGCGACCGACCAGGAGTTCGACGTCGTCTCGAACCCCGAGTTCCTGAAGGAAGGCGCCGCGATCGACGACTTCCAGAAGCCCGACCGCGTCGTGATCGGGACGAGCGACGTGCGCTGCGCGGCGATCATGAAGGAGCTCTACGCGCCCTTCGTGCGGACGGGGAAGCCGATCCTCGTCATGGACAACCGCTCCGCCGAGCTCACGAAGTACGCCGCGAACGCGCTCCTCGCGTCCCGGATCTCCTTCATGAACGAGGTCGCGAACCTGGCCGAGCTCGTGGGAGCCGACGTGAACGAGGTCCGGCAAGGGATCGGCTCGGACGCCCGGATCGGGCACGCCTTCCTGTTCCCGGGGATCGGATTCGGCGGCTCGTGTTTTCCTAAAGATGTCGACGCCCTCGGCCACACCGCCCGCGAGCACGGCTACGACTTCAAGATGCTCACGGCGACGAACGACGTGAACCGTCTCCAGAAGCGCGTGCTCTTCGAGAAGGCCCGGGCTCACTTCAAGTCGGACCTCGTGGGCCGGAAGCTCGCCATCTGGGGCCTCGCGTTCAAGCCGAAGACGGACGACATGCGCGAGGCTCCGTCGATCGAGCTCGTGAACGCCCTCCTCGAGGCGGGAGCGAAGGTCCGCGCCTTCGACCCCGTCGCGCGCGAGTCCGCCAAGAAGGTCTTCGGCGACTCGATCGAGTACGGGAAGAAGCAGTACGACGTGCTCGAAGGAGCGGAGGCGCTCTTCGTGGTCACCGAGTGGAACGAGTTCCGGAGGCCCGACTTCGAGCGCATGAAGAAGCTCATGGCGAGGCCTCTCATCTTCGACGGGCGCAACGTCTACGACCCCCGGCGCACGGCCGCGCTCGGCTTCGAGTACTTCGGCATGGGCGTCCGCGGCCCCGCGCCGGCCGCGAAGCAAGAGTGAGCGAGGAGTGAGCACGCGATGCCCAGGACTCTCATAACCGGCGGAGCGGGCTTCATAGGGAGCCACCTCTGCGAGCACTTCCTCGCGAAGGGCCATGACGTCGTGTGCGTCGACAACCTCCTCACGGGCGCCGAGGAGAACGTCGCTCACCTCGAGAAGAACCCGAAGTTCACTTTCCTGAAGAAAGACGTGACGAACTACCTGGCGATCGACGGGCCGGTCGACAACATCCTTCACTTCGCATCGCCGGCGTCTCCCGCGGACTTCGAGAGGCTGCCGATCCAGATCCTCAAGGTCGGTTCCATGGGGACGCACAACGCGCTCGGCCTCGCGAAGGCGAAGGGCGCGCGCTTCCTCCTCGCCTCGACGAGCGAGGTCTACGGCGACCCCGAGGTCAACCCGCAGCCCGAGAGCTACCTCGGGCGCGTGAACCCGATCGGGATCCGCGGAGTCTACGACGAGGCGAAGCGCTTCGCCGAGGCCATGACCATGGCGTACCACCGCGTCCACTCGCTCGAGACGAGGATCGTCCGGATCTTCAACACCTACGGCGAGCGCATGCGCCTCGACGACGGGCGCGCTCTCCCGAACTTCATCACGCAGGCGCTCCAGAACGAGCCGATCACGGTCTACGGCGATGGCTCGCAGACGCGCTCGTTCGGGCACGTGCTCGACCTCGTGGACGGGATCGACCGCCTCCTCTTGAGCCGCGTCTGGGAGCCCGTGAACATCGGCAACCCCGACGAGGTCACGTTGCTCGAGGTCGCGAAGGAGGTCGTCTTCCTCACGGGATCTCGCTCGGAGCTCGTCTTCCAGCCGCTCCCGCCGGGCGATCCCAAGGTGAGGCGACCCGACATCTCGCGTGCACGCGACCTGCTCGGGTGGTCGCCCCGGATCCCGAGGCTCGAGGGGATCAAGCGCACGATCGCCGACTTCGAGAAGCGTCTCGACGCGAAGGACAAGGGAGCGGCCTGAGACAGGGGCGTCTCGCCCTCCGACCGGCGGAGCCCGCCGCTCTCACTTCTTCTCGTCGCCCCGGGCGGGAGCGTCGGGAGGCTCGACGTCGCGGGCGCAACGGAAGCCGAGGCCGGGGTCGCGGGTCTCCGGCCGGGCGGCCATGCGCGCGAAGACGCGCGCCGACCTCTCGTGTGAGCGGTAGCCGCCGCCCGCGACGAGCGGGCCGTGAGCGCCCGTCACCCACTCGGCGGCGTTGCCGGCGAGACCGAGGACGTCGTAGGGGCTCGCGTCGTTCTGTCGCGCGTCGGCATCCTCGAGGCCGTCGGGGGGAGTCCCGAGGAGGTGGGCCTTCCCCGGCTCGAAGCGCTCGCCCCACGGGTAGGGTCGCGCGTCCTTGTCGCCGCGCGCCGCCTTCTCCCATTCCTCGGTCGAGGGGAGCCGCTTGCCGATCGCCTGGGCGAAGCGCGTCGCCTCCTCGAAGGTGACGTTCGCGACCGGCTGGCGCGCCGTCCCTGGCAGGGGCTGCCCGTCGCGCCACGAAGCGAGCGCGGCGACGCCGGGTTTCCCCACGGCCTTCGCCCATGTCTCGTTCGTGACCTCGGTGCGGTCGATGTAGAAGCCCTTGAGGACGGCCTGGCCCTCCTGGCCCGTGAAGTAGGCGCCTCCCTTGACGTAGACCTCGTTCCGCATCGACGCGAGCGCTTTCACGGCCTCGGCGCGGAGCTCGCCCGCGAGCGGCGCCAGGTCGAGCGCGACGAGCGCCTTGTCCTCCGGGTCGGCGGCGTCGATCGCGGCCGCGAAGCGGTCCCGGGAGACGAGGAGCGCGACCTTCTCCTTCAAGTCCTTCTCCGTCTGCTTGCGGATGCCGTCGAGCTTCTCCTTGACGGCCTGGCGCTCGGTCTCGAGCGCGCCGGCGCGCGCGCGCGCGCCGAGGTCCGCGATGTCGTCCTCGAGCTGCTTGAGGGCGAGCACGAGGTCCTGCGGCTTCTGGCTCGCGGCCAGCTCCTGCGAGTGCTTGAGCGCCTTCGCGACGACGGGCGAGGCCTCGACCCGGGACGCCGCCGAGCCGAGGGCCACCCGGCCGG
>JACQDU010000284.1 GCA_016200955.1 bacterium | reverse complement strand
GTGACGAGATCGGGCTGCTCGGGCTTCGGGAGCTCGATCGGAGGGCCGATCCGCTCGCCGAGGCGGAGAGCGAGGTCGGCCTCTCGAGCGGCTCGCCTCTCCTGCTCGGGCGAGGCCTTCTGGCCGTCGCCGGAGTCGGGCACGACCACCGGCGCTCGTCCGCGCACGAGGAGGACGTAAGCCTTCTCCTTCTCCGAGTAGTAGTACTTCTTGTCGTAGTTGAGGCCGAGGAGCGTGCCGACGGCGCCGATCGCGATCCCGCCCTCCTCGAGGCCGATCGTCGTGAGCTTCCGCTCGACGGTGGGCAAGCGCACGGGGCGCTCGGCACCGCCCAGGTCGTCGAGGATCCGGCGCGCCGCGCGGTCCTCGTCGGTCCACTCGCCGCGGGCCTTGATCTCCTCGTCCGTGATCCGGTCGGACGTGTGGAGGCAACTGCACCCCGAGAGGAGCAGCGGGAGGGAGAGGAGCGCGACCGCGATGCGTCCCGGCACGTATCCTCGCATACCCCGATTGTGGACGCGCCCGCGCGTCCGGGCAAGGTCCGCGGCGCTCAGGTCGGGCGCGAGCCTCGCACCGCCTCTTGCGCGGCGAGAGCCTCGACGGTCGGGCGCACGTCGTGCGTCCTGACGAGCCGCGCACCGCGCTCGACCGCGGCGAGAGCCGCTCCGAGGCCGGCGGCGACGCGCTCGGCCGGGCCCTTGGTCGACGAGCACCCGCTCGCGCGCGACGCCGGCTTCGAGCGCGCGCTCCCGTCTTTCTCTCAGGAAGTCGGCGACCTCGAGGACGACCGACGCGTAGCGCGGGTCGCGCTGCATGGTCTCGGGCGTCCCTTGCATGTGCATGAGGATGAGGAAGGCTCCCCTGCGCGCGACGAGAGGAGCCATCTCCTCGTCGCCGAGAGCCGAGACGTCGTTCACGACCTTCGCCCCGCGCTCGAGCGCGTCGCTCGCGAGCGCGGCCTTCCTCGTATCCACCGAGATCGGGAGAGGAAAGCGACGCCGCTCGAGCTCCTCGAGGAGCGGGAGGACGCGGCGCCTCTCCTCGTCGAGAGGAACGGGGAGCGAGCCTGGCCTCGTGGACTCTCCGCCCACGTCGAGCGCGAGGGCTCCCTCCTCCGCGATCTCCACGCGCCGCCGGAAGATGAGCGGGAGAGGGAGCTTGGCCATGCAAGAGGACCCGGGAGGTCCGCGCCGCGGAATCGTATCGACAAGGAGAAGCACAGGCCCGAGCCCAGGCGAGCTGCAGCGAGCCGCGGTGAAAGTCACGGCGCCTCGGCTCCGCCCGAACCAGACGCCACGCCTCGAGGCGTGGCGGAGCATGACGTTCTTCTCGCTGCGGGAAGGCTGATGTCAATCGCAGTCTCTTCTCGCCGCGAGAAGAATTCGGTCAATGGCAGCAAAGGAGAGGTCCATGAACCGGTCTCGAGGAGCTTCCGTCGCGTGCGCTCTCGTGAGCGCGATCGTCGCCGCGGGCATCGTCCGCGCGCAGGACTCGCAGTCCTCGCACCAGGAGTCGCACGACTCGAAGCACGAGCACAAGGAGAGCAAGAGCGGCGGCGACGTGAAGGTCGACGTGAAGGCCGACGCGAAGGCCGACGCCAAGGCCGATGCGAGCACGCGCACCGACTCCCGCTCGTCCTCGGGAGGAGCGAAAGGCGGGCAGGACGGCGCCCGGCGCGACGGCGGCGCTCCCGCGGGCGGACAGCGAGGCCCGCACAGGTGCGAGGCGGACAGCGAGGCGCTCGTGGCGAAGCTCCTCGAGAAGATCGGTCCTCTCCTCAAGGACGGGAAGCGTCAACAGGCCGAGCTCGCGGTGCGCGAGGCGGTCCGCGACTGGCTCGCCGGCGATCAGCCTGCCGGCCAGGCCGGCGGCGACGACCGGGCCTCGCGCTCCGCCGACGAGATGAAGAAGGAGATGGACGAGGCCATGAGGCGCTTCCAGGAGGAGCACGGGCACGGAGGCTCGAGCTCGAAGTGACGCCGTGAGCGGGCCGGGAGACCGGCCCGCGCACAACGCGTGCGAGCGGCGCGGATCGACTGCGTCCGTGCCGCTCTCGCTTCACTCGGACGTCGGCAACCGGCCACCGGCAACCGGCCACCGGCAACCGGCCACCCGGCAACCGGCCACCGGTAACCGGCCACGGGCAACCGGACACCGGCAACCGGCCACCCGGCAACCGCGGCATCCCGCGCGGCGGAATCTCTCTCGCGGTTTGACTCCCCGCGAGTCCTTGGTTAGCGTCTCGCCCCGTGCGACTGTTCTTCGCCGTCGCGCTCCCGGACGCGGTCCGCGAGCGCCTTGCCGGGCTCGTCTCGGAGCTCAAGGAGAAGGTGCCGGACGCTCCCGTGGGCTGGGTCGTGTCCGGGAACGTGCACCTCACGCTGCGTTTCCTGGGAGACGTCGACGACGCGACGCTGCCCAGGCTCGTCGCTGCGGGGGAGGAAGCCGCGCGGGCGGCGGCTCCGCTCGAGCTCGAGCTCGCGGGCGTCGGGACGTTCGGCGGCCGTGCCTCGCCCCGCGTGATCTGGATCGGGATCACGGAAGGCGACGGCCTCGCTTCGCTCAAGAAGATCGCCGAGGGCCTCGAGGG
>JACQDU010000283.1 GCA_016200955.1 bacterium | reverse complement strand
CCCGTGAACATGAACGAGTAGCTCTCGCCGGGAGCGACCGTCTTTCCCGGAGCGAGGTGGACCCGGTTCGGCTCCCCGCTGCTCGAGAGGAACTTCGCGGCGTCTCCCGACATGTCGTCCACGACTCCGAGACGGAAGTCGTCGCTCCAGGTGCTCGTCCCGGTGTTCTCGACGACGACGGTGAACGCCACGGTCATCCCCGTCATGGTCTCCTTCGCGATCATCGTCGAGGCGACCTTCGCGTCGTCCGTCCCGCCGGAGGGCGAGGGCGACGGAGACGACGGCGAGGGCGCGCTCGGTGATTCTCCGCTCCCTCCCACGGGCGGGGGCGTGTCTCTCGCCGGGAGCCAGGGGCAAGGAGGCAGAGGGCCCGCGATCGGCATCGTCCCGCCGTCGCAGTAACCCTGGATCGACGGGCTCGTCTTCGTGTACGCGGCGTCGCCGATCGCGTTGCCCCAGTCCTCGCTCTTGCCCTCGTTCGTCTGCCAGTAAGCGCTGTACTCGAAGGCGACCACGTCGAAGCCCTTCGGCCAGAAGTGGAAGCCGGTCTGGAAGCGGATCGTGAAGTCGGAGAGACGCGCGGCGACGGCGTCTCCTCCTTCCGTGCCGTCGTGCTGGTAGAGGATCCCCATGAGGACGCCTTCCATCGATGTCCACCAGCCCGACTCGGACTCGCCGTCGCCGCTCCCCGCGGCGTGGCCCGAGGTGAAGTGGATGTAGACGAGAGCGTCGGGCAGGGTCTCTTTCAGCCACTTGCAGGACGCGGTCATGTTCTTGGGAGACATCCACGCGTTGATCTCCCATCCCGGGACCACGATGTAGACGAGGTCCTTGACCGCCGTGAGGAAGCTCGTGTACTTCGCCTTGATCGCGTCCATGTCGGCCGGGGTCTGCGCGGGGAGCGTGTCGTCGATCACGAAGACGACCGGGATGAGGCCGTCGTTCCAGAGCTCCGTCAGGATCGCGCGGAAGCCCTTCACGTCGTCGATGAAGTCGTACGTCGGGTAGAGCCCGTGGTAGTCGCCGAGGCGGATCGCGATCGGGAGGTGCGTGTAGCTCTTCTCCTTGTAGAGCTTGCGGATCGTGGCTCGCAGGTCCTCGGGGTACGCGGGGTAGACGTCGGTGAAGAAGCAGTCCGTCTTCCCGAAGGGCTTGATCTCCGGGATGCGCATGCCCGAGAGGTCTCCCCGGAACTTCCGCATGGCGTCGTAGCTCGGGAACACGACGGGCGGCGTCGTGCCCGTGACGACGACCTGCTCCGCGGTCTCGCCGAACCACGAGACGCCCTCGTGGACCATGCGGAGCTTCACGTCGTAGGCGTGCGAGGGAGTCGAGGGAGCCTTGACCGCGAACGAGAACGTGTAGGTCCCTCCCGGGGGCACGGTGGCTCCGTCCGCGAGGTGCACTCGGTTCGCTTCGGCTCCCGTCCCTTCGATGAAGCGAGCGCCGTCGCCCGAGAGGTCGCCCACGACTCCCAGTCGGTATCCGTCGTCCCACGTGGCGAGGCCGTCGTTGCGCATGATGACCGTGAAGGTCCCCTTGCCGAGCGGGTCCATCTTCGTCGGGATGTCGACCGCCAGGACCGCCGCGGCATCGGCGCTCTTTGGAGCCACGGGAGGAGGCGGCGCCTTGCGAGGAGACGGAGGCGGCGCGGGCGTTCCGATCGAGACGGTCGCCGTCGTCGCGGCTCCGAACCAGTGGATGCCCTCTCTCACCATGCGGAAGTGGGGCGAGTAGGTCCCCGCGCCGGGCGCGACGATGTCGAAGACGAAGTCCTTGGAGGAGCCCGGCGGGATCGTCTCTCCGGGCGAGAGCCAGACGCGACCCCCGTCGCCTCCCGCGGCCGCGAGGAAGGCGTGGGCGTCGCCCAGGTCGTCTCCCTCGGCGCCGAGCTTCACATCGGGGTAAGACCAGTCCTTCGTGCCGGTGTTCTCGAAGCTCACGGTGACGGTCACGCGATCTCCGGGAGAGAGGCTCCCGGGGATGCTCGACTCCACGAGCTTGGAGTCGTCCTCGATCGGCGCCGGTGCGGGCGGGGGAGCGGCGTGGTGGTGTGCGAACGCGGCGCCGGTCACGAGAGCCAAAAGGCCCGCGCCGATCTTTCCGAACGCGATCTTCATGGGTGGGTCCTCCTTGCCTCTCTCACAGGACAAATCGAGGACCACGGAGGCTCGCTCTCCCAAGTCGTTTCGCGCGAGCCTTCGTTGCGCACCCCCCGCGCGCGCCCGGCGAGCAACTTCCGCTCACGTGAGAGGCCAGCTTTCCAACGAGGCCCACGAGCCTGGCGCTCCTTGGGTCGGTGACGGAGACGTGGTAGGTTGCAAGGAGAGGGAGACCGTCATGCGTCTCGCGAAGCGCGCGCTCCTTCCGTGCCTCCTGCTCGTGCTCGCCGTCTCGGGCCGGGCCCAGGACTACTCGCAGAGCGCGGAGCAGCCCCAGCCCGAGGACTCCGACGACCGGATCGTCCTGAACGCGCGGGGCCACGCCGAGGCGCCCGCGACGGGCGTGGTCATGGAGTTCATCGTGCGCGGCCACGCGGACAGCGCCGACGAGGCCCAGAGGGTCTACGAGAAGAAGATGAGGAAGCTCCTCAAGGGCATGGAGGAGACGGCTCCCGTCACGACCCTGATCGACGTCGCGCTCACGGCGGACAGGAAGGCGCAGATCAACGGCGTCGTCTTCAAGCAGACTCCCAACGGGAACACGTCCTTCACGCTCGAGACGGGAGCCACCTTCAGCGGACGCTTCCTCGTCGAGGTCCGCCGCATCCTCGAGGTCCCGCCCGGCGTGGCGCGCCGCCGCCTCGCGCAGGTCATGGACAAGCTCGCCGAGAACGAGCTCACGGGGGCCGAGGAGGACGTGGACATCATGTTCACGCGCCTCGAGACGGACCTCGATGCTCTCCGCGAGAAGTGCTACGCCGACGCGGTCGCAAAAGCGCGGAAGCGGGCCGAGATCCTGGCTCCCCTCACGGGCCGGAAGCTCGGGAAGATGTCGATCGTGAGGGAAGTGGGCTCGACGAGCAACGCCGAGAAGACCCAGTACACGCAGGTCTACTTCAACTTCGTTTACCCGGGAGCGCTCGGCGGCTGGAAGAGCGCCCTCTCGGTCAAGCTCGACGTGGACCTGGTGATTGCCTTCGAGCTCCAGTGAGCCGCCGGATGTCCATCGAGCGAGCCGTCAGCTTCCGGTAGCGCCCGAGGCCGGCGGCGCCGACAGCCGCGGTTGGAGGATGTTGATCTCGTCCGCGACCTCCCTGAAGTAATCGCTCTCGCGCAGCGTGAGCGCGGGCGGAGCGGCGCCGGAGTTGATCTTGTTGAGATGCATTCCTATGTGGTACGCGCTCCCGAGCATGCGGTGCGTGTGGAGCATCGTGTAGACGCCGAGCGTGAGCGACGAGAGGACGATCACGGAGACGAGCGCTCCCACGACCCAGAAAGCGTTCAGACCGAAGACGAGCTCGACCGGCTGCCGCGTCGCGAGGCGCGAGAGCGCGTAGAGCGTGCCGACCGACGCGAGCACGAGGAGGAGCGACGTGACGAGCGTCACGAGATACAGCATGTGAACGCGCTGGTTCACCATGTAGTCCCTGCGGCGTTCAGATCCCACTCGGCCCTCCTCGGACGCGCGATCAGTCTCCGAGCAGCCTCGTCGCCTCGCGGATGCGCTCGGCGCGGGCAGACTCCGGGTGCGGCGGCTTCAACATGCCGACCTGACCCAGGAACTGCTTGAGCTGCTCCTTCCTTCTCCTGGCATCGCTCGACAGCTTCCCCACGAAGAAGTGAGCCTCGGGAAGGACGGGATCGCTCTCGACCGCTCGCCCGAACAGCGACAGGGCCGCGATCTCGTCCGGGTTCTTCTTGTGGAGCTCGCAGATCGCCCCCGCGGCATAGCAACGCGCGAGGTGCTTCGCGAGCATGCTCCCCGGAGGAGGCGGCGTCGCGCCGTAGAGCGTCACGCCCTTGCTGGCGAGGTCGGACGCCGTCGCGAGCTCTCCCGCGACGATGTGGAGCTCGGCTCTCTCGGCCTCGATGTTCGCCGACGCCGTCTTCGTCCAGTGGTCCTCGAAGTCCCGGAGCTCCTCCGCGAGCTTCGCCGCCTCGCTCCTCGTGTCCGCATCGCTCGCGGGCTCGGGGACGGGGCCGAGCGGGTCGAGGAGCTTCGCGGCCTTCGTGCGGACCCTCGCGATCTCGTCGGGGTCCTTCTCCTCCGGGAAGCTCGGGCGGGGCGTGAGCACGTCCTCCGACATCCGGCCGCCGCTGTTCGGAGACCGCGCGCCCGCGTCCACGGGCTTCCTCGCGGGCCTTCCGTCCTCGCGCGCGTGAGCGACGAAGAAGCCGAGCTCTCCCCCGACTCCCAGGAGGAAAGCGGCCGAGAGAGCGATCCCGGCGAGCTGCTTTCTTCCCTTGAGGAGAGACATCCCGAGGAACCACCCGAGGACCGCTCCCACGACGAGGTCCGTGATCCACCGCGCAAGGTCGATCCCGATCCCGAAGCGGCCGTTGTAGGCGAGGAGGTACGAGAGGACGACGATGATCGCGATGAACCCCATCCTCCCCCACACGACGCGCGAGGTCGCCGCGGCCTTGAATCCCTGGAAGGCCGCCATGAGCCCCGGGATCGAGCCGTAAGCGACGAAGATCGCGTGCCGCTCGCCCAGACCGAAGCTCGGCCCCACGTGGAGCGACGGCACGAAGCGGCTGAACAGGTCGCAGAGGAGCATGGAGCCGAGCCCGCCGACCGCGTAGAGGAACGCGAAGCGGACCTTCCCGTAGAGCTTCTCGAGCTCGGGCCCGAGCTGCCAGAACATCATGAGGTTCAGCACGGCCTGGAAGCCCATGACCTCGACGAAGAGACACGAGAGAACGCGCAGCGGCTTCTCGGCGATCAGGTAGTCGCCGCGATGCGAGATGAGCGGCCCGATCCAGCTCTCGCTCGGGTACTCGAGGCTCATCCAGTTCTGGCTTCGCTGAACCGCCATCGCGAAGATTCCCGCCTGGAGCGCGAAGAACACCCACGCGAGGAACGGCCGCTTCGGCTGCTTCAGGAGCTGGATCTGATCGAGCTCGCGCTCCATCGTGGAGCTCGGGACCGGGATCGGTGCCGGTGCCGGAACCGGTGCCGGAACCGGTGACGGAGCCGGAAGCGGAACCGGTGCCGGAGCCGCAACCGGAACCGGGACCGGAGCCGCAGCCGTCGCCGGCGACCCGGTCTCGGACGGAGAGCTCTCATTTGGATCCGGCAAGCTAGCCCTTCTTCTTCCGCTCGTCCTCGAGCAGCTCGTTCAGGATCTTATCAACCATGTCGTGCGGCGCTCGGCCTTTCGTGGTCTTCATGACGGCGCCGAGGAGCCCGCCCCTCGCCTTGTCCTTGCCCCTGAGGAGGTCAGCGACGATCCGGGGAGCGTCGTTCCATGCTTTCTCGCATGCCAGTCTCGCCTCGGCCTACGAGAGAGGTCCTTCGTCGTCTCTCCCTTCGCGATCACGTCGTGAAGCTCCGCCACGAGAGCGGGCGGGACGGGCTTCTTCTGGAACTCCTCGTAGCCGCCGCGCTCGTTCACGAGCTGGGCGATCTGGTTGTCGCAGTAATTCGCCGCGTCCGTGCCGGGAACGCCGAGCGCGACGAGCTTCTCGAAGTAATCGAGGAGCCAGGGCTTCGACTGGAAGGTCTCCGTGGCCATCTTCGGCGGCACTCCGAGCGAGACGAGCCTCCGCGCCTTCGCTCCCGGAAGCTCCGGCAGAGAAGATCGCAGCTCCTCCACGAGAGTCCTCGAGACCGCGAACGGCCGGAGGTCGGGCTCGGGGAAGTAACGGTAGTCGTGCGCCGCCTCCTTCGAGCGCATGCGGCCCGTCCGGCCCTTCCACTTCTCGGGCAGGAGAGCGCGCACCGCTTCCTCGTGGACGGGCTCCTGGTAAGTCGTCTCCTCGTCCTCGTCCCAGAGGCGCGTCTCCTGGGAGACCGTCTTTCCCGCCTCGATCACGGCGATCTGGCGAGCTTGCTCCCACTGGACGGCTCCGCGGACGGCTCCGTAGCTGTTCAGGTTCTTGATCTCGACGCGCTTCCCGAGCTTCGTCTCGCCCTTCTTGCGCACGCTCACGCTGGCCTCGAAGCGCAGGTTTCCTTCCTGCATCCGGCAGTTCGAGACGTCGAGCAGGAGGAGGAGCTGCGTGAGCGTGTGCATGTAGTCGTCGACTTCCTCGACCGTGCGGAAGTCGGGCTTCGTGACGATCTCCGCGAGAGGAGTGCCCGCGCGGTTCAGGTCCACGTAGGTCGCGTCGCGCGTCCCTCCCTCGGGGTGGACGTTCTTCCCGGCGTCTTCCTCGAGGTGCACGTTGTCGAAGCCGATCGTCTTCCCCGTCTTCATGAGGAGGATCGACCCGCCCGTCCCGAGGTTCCTGTAGTTCTGCGAGATCTGGTAGTTCTTGGGCAGGTCGGGGTAGTAGTAGTT
>JACQDU010000282.1 GCA_016200955.1 bacterium | reverse complement strand
CGCGGCGTTCACGCGAGAGGAACGGCCGAAGTCGTCCGCGTTGATCCTGAGGAGGGCCTGCACGAGAGCTCGGCGCGAGGCTACCAAACCGCGGCTCCGCTTCGTCGAAGAACGTGTGCTCTCGGCACGCGTCGCGCGGCGCGGCCGAGACTACAATCGTGCCCATGAGCGCCGCGAGCCGGATCCCGATCTCGTCCCTGCGACGCGCGCTCAAGGAGAGCGTCGCGCTCCGGGGGCGCAGCGAGAGCTCGGCCTGCCGCTTCCAGCTCGCGAAGCTCGTCCCTTACCTCGCGATCGCGCCTCACGGAGGGCACCGCGTGCGGCGCGACCTCGCGCGGCTCCTCCGCACCGACGAGAAGGCGCGCCTCCGCGAGGAGTGCCCGGGGACCGACCGCCTCGTGACGGCCGCTCCGATCTACGTGGCGGCCCAGGACTCTCGCCTGGAGTACGACATCGAGCTCCCGGAGGAAGCTCTCGCGAGAGACGGCTTCTTCCGGCACCCGCCTCCGGCCGAGGCGGCGGCCGAGTCCCTCGTCCGCCACCGCGAGGTCGTGGGAGTCATCGAAGCTCTCGCGACCTCGCTCCTCGAGCGCTTCGGCGCGTGTCTCGTCTTCGAGCTCACGTCGTTCGAGGCCGTCGAGAGGAGGAAGGGCGAGAAGGCCCGCCCTCCTCTGCCGATCTTCGACTTCGCGACGGCTCACCTGGGAGACGAACGGAGCCGCTTCAAGGCGGAGATCGACGCGTGGCGCGCGACTCTCTCGCAGATCCGCGTGCTCGGGAAGCGCGCGCACGTCTCCGAGGACGCCGGCTTCGCGAGAGCGGGAGCGCTCTCGCGGCGCCTGCGCGCGCTCTCGCCGGACGTGCTCGTGCTGCCGCTCGCCGTGAGGCGCGTCTTCATGGACGAGCGCTCGCAGAGCCTCTATCCGGCCGTCGTCAAGAAGCTCAGGCGAGACCTAGGGCGGGCCATGGCGAAGGTCGCGACGACCTTCGCTCGCGCTCACACGAAGTGGCGGCCGCCTCACTCGGCCGCGCTCCGGGCGGGCGACATACCGGAGCTCGCGCTCGAGGTGGACGCGGCGCTCTCCCAGGTCAGCTCGCAGCTCCGGCTCCTCCGCTACGTGAACCCCGTGAACGCCGAGCAGGAGCGGCAGCGGTTCCTGGCCGCGGGAGGCGATTACTCGCCTCGCTTCCGCTACCGGCCGCTCGAGTTCGACCCGGGCGTGCTCAAGCGCAGGCTCTACTCGGTCAAGGTCGAGGAGATCGAGGACCCGGAGCTCGAGCGCCTCTACGCGGCGAAGCGGCGCGAGATCGATCTCAGGATCGACCTCCTCGCGGAGCGCGGAACGCCGGACTTCCTCCTCACCTCGCTCAAACTCTACGGGAGGCCCGAGGAGGGGACGCTGAAAGACGCGCGCGCTCTCCTCGAGCTCGAGTCCGAGCCCGAGCCGCGCGAGCTCACGGCGGAGCAGGTCGGCGTCCGTCTCCAGGAAGAGGTGAGCCGCTACGCCGAGCGCGACCCGAGCTTCCGCTTCAGGATCCGCGTGAAGTCCGGTCTCGCGTCGCGCGTGCAGACTCTCGAGCACCGGGTCGAGCTCCGCGCGGAGAGCGCCTTCTCGAGCCGCCTCGCGGAAGGCCTCGCCCAGCACGAGGTCGGCGTCCACGCGCTCACGACGCACAACGGCGAGCAGCAGAAGCTCACCGTCCTGCGCTACGGCCTCCCCGGCTCGCGCCGCACCCAGGAAGGTCTCGCCGTCTTCGGCGAATATCGCGCGGGGGCCCTCACCTCGGGCCGCCTCAAGACCATCGGCGCGCGAGCGATCGTCGTCGGCCTCCTCGCGGACGGCGCGAGCTTCAGCGAGGCGGTCGAGCTCGCGAGGACGACGCACGGCTTCGAGCTCGAGGACGCCTACGAGCTCGTCTTCCGCATCTATCGCGGCGGCGGCTTCGCGAAGGACGGGATCTACCTCGCGGGTTTCCTCGACGTGATCCGCTACTGGCTCGCGGGGAGAGACCTCCCGACGCTCACGAACGGGAAGGTGTCGATCGAGAGCGCGTCCATCGTGAGGGACCTCGTCGCCCGGGGCGTCCTCCAAGCCCGGCGTCAACGGGCAGAGCGTCTCGCTCAAAGAGATCCTCTCGAGCACGAAGCCGTGATGGAGAGAGCACGCGAGAACGAGCCCGTTCACGTCGATGGCTCGCCCACGCGCTGTCCTTACTGCAAGGACTCCTTCGAGGACCCGGCGAAGGTCGTCGCTTGCGCGGCGTGCGGCGCCCGGCACCACGGAGCTTGCCACTCGGAGCACGGGCGCTGCGCTTCTTGCGGCGAGCGGGACCTCCTCGTCCCGCGAGCGGCCGTGCCCGCGATCAAGGCTCGCCGCGAGGAGCCGCCTCGGGGCTCGAAGATCCACGTCTCGCGCGAGGGCGACACGCTCGTCTACTCCTGGGAGAGCGCGACGCTCGCGCACTTCGTGATCTCGTTCCTCATGCTCTGGTTTCTTCCCTTGATCTTCGTCTTCTTGCCCACGGTCATCGACTACCTGAAGAAGCGCAGGACCGTCGTTCGCGTCGAACCGGGCTTCATCGAGTTCCCTCACATGGCCTGGAACGGCGTCCGGCGAGTGCGCGCCCGCCGCGAGGACGTGGGCGCGATCAAGACCCAGGACGTCATGGGAGACCCGAGGATCGTCGTGGACGTCGGGCTCGAGCGTTACATGATGAAGACCGGGCGGCTCGACTCGACGATCAAGCCCGCGGAGAAGGAGTGGCTCGTGCAGGCGCTCCAGGCGTGGAAGGAGCAGGGATAGAACCTGCCGGCGCCGGATCTGCGAGTCTCTGCGCCGGATCTGCGAGCCTCTGCGCCGGATCCGGGAGTCGTCGCGCCGAATATGGGGGTCGTCGCGCCGAATATGGGGCTCGTCGCGCCGAATATGGGAGTCGTCGCGCCGAATATGGGACTCGTCGCGCCGAATATGGGGCTCGTCGCGCCGAATATGGGGGTCGTCGCGCCGAATATGGGAGTCGTCGCGCCGAATATGGGGGTCGTCGCGCCGAATATGGGAGTCGTCGCGCCGAATATGGGGGTCGTCGCGCCGGAATTGCAAGTCCGCTCGCGCTAAAGGAATCCAAAGGCGCCGGGGAAGAGCGCTCGCATCTCCTTTCTGTGAGGCTCGGTCAGGCGCTCGCGGGCGAGGAGCGCGCATTCCCGGGAGCGGGCGGCGTCTCCGAGCTTCGAGTGAGCGGCCGAGAGGACGGCGAAGGCGAGGCCGTGGCCGCGTTCTCCCTTCATTTTCTCGAAGGAAGGTGAGATGAGCTCGACCGCGCCCGGAGCGTTGCCGTCCACGAGGCGACAGGCAGCCTCGATGACCTGCGAGCGGGCGTCCTCGAGCTCCCTGGCTCTCTCGCGCGCGGAGGCGAGGTCGCCTTTCGCGAGGGAGAGCCACGCGAGGTTGTGAATCGCCGTCGGCAGCCCGAAGGCGAGCGCCTCCTCCTCCTCGCGGCCCGAGACGACCGGCTCTCCGTGAGCGCCTCGCTCGACCGATGCGAGGAGCGTCCCGCGAGCGTCGGTGAACGCGCGCTCGGCGTCCTTCCATTCGCCGAGCTTCATGAGGAGAGAGCCCAGATTGAGCTGCCTTCTCCCGCGAACGAGCGGCTCCGCCCTCCTCGCGGCGAGGCGTCGAGCGTAAGGGAGCGCCTTCTCGAGCTCCCCGGCGGAGAAGTAGACGGTGAAGCGCTTCTCGACGTGAGCTCGCTCGCGAAGGACCAGGACGAGGACGACCGCTCCCAGGAAGAGCGCGAGGCCGAGCAGGCCCAGAGGGCTCACGCTCTCACGACGTCTTCCCGGAGCCAGGAGAGGAGCTCGCGCTCCGTCTCCTCGGGCCGCTCGATCGAGGGGAAGTGGCCGCAGCCCTCGATCACGCGCACGCGCGCGCGGGCGAGGCGAGGCGCGAAGATCGTCGCCCAGGACGCCGGGCACATCCTGTCCTCTCTCCCCCAGAGGAGGAGGACGGGACAGCGGATCTTGTCCAGGTGCGGGACGAGGTCGAACCCGAGCGCCGCGCGCGCGCCCCTCGAGAGCGCGCGGCAGTAAGCGGGCCACCCCTTTCCTTTCGAGATCGCGAGGCCCCGGCGCACGATCTCCTCGAGCTCGGGGATCGGGTTGTGGAAGTTCTGCGAGACCGCGATCCTCCAGCGCCTCGGTCCCACCGAGAGGAGCTGCGCTTCGGAGAGCGCGTAGCTCGCGATCTGCCGCTTGAGGAAGGGCTGCGGCCCTCCGGCGGGCGCGAGGAGCGCGACGCCGGGAGTCTCCGGGTGTCTCTCCGCGTGGAGCGCGGCCAGGATCCCTCCCATCGAGTTCCCGACGAGCACCGCGCGCTCGAGGTCGAGCGCTCGGAGGAATCTCTCGAGCCAGTGCAGATACCATTCGATCGAGTACGTCGCGTCGGGCTTCTCGCTCTTCCCCCAGCCGGGGAGATCGACGCCTATGACTCTGTGTCCCGCCGCGATGATCGGCGCGTAGACCTTCTCGAAGTGAGTGAGCCCGCGTCCGGCCGCCGGCAAGAAGACGACGGCCGGCTCTCCCTTGCCCTCGTCGATCGCGACGACGTTCACTCCGGCGGCCGCGACCGTCTTCTCGGCGTACGGATAGCGGACGTCCTCGAACTCCATGGGAGCGAGGTCCGTCGCGCGGGTTTCGTCGCCGCGAGGCATGGAGGATTTCTACCATGGGACCCCCGAGCCATGAGCCCGCCCGCTCCCGCGACCTCCGTCCTCCTCCCGGCGCGCGACGCCGAGGGGACTCTTCGCGCCGCGCTCGAGAGCGTCCTTGCCCAGAGCGACCCCGACTGGGAGCTCCTCCTCGTGGACGACGGCTCGCGGGACGGGACGGGTCTCATCGCGAGAGATGCGGCCGCCGGAGACGCTCGCGTGCGCGTCCTCGCGGGAGAAGGGCGGGGCCTCGTCGCGGCTCTCGAGCTCGCGCGCAGAGAAGCGCGAGGCCGCTTCCTCCTGCGCATGGACGCCGACGACCTCGCGCACGAGAGACGGCTCGAGCTCTTGCGCGCTCTCCTCGAGGCGGACGAGCGCGTCGCGTGCGCGTCGTCCCTCGTCGAGAGCTTCGCGACCGGCGGGCGAGTCGCGCTCGGGAGGCGGCAATACGACGCCTGGCTCAACGCTCACTTCTCTCACGAAGCCATGGCGCGGGTGCGCTTCGTCGAAAGCCCGGTCGCTCACCCGTCCGTCTTGCTGCGCGCCGACGCCGTCGCGAGAGCGGGCGGCTACAGGGAAGAGGGCGGCCCCGAGGACTGGGACCTCTGGCTGCGACTCTTCCAGGAAGGACACCGCTTCGCGAAGGTCCCGCGCACGCTCCTTCGCTGGCGCGAGGGCCCGGGGCGTCTCTCGCGGGTCGATGCGCGTTACTCCCGCGCCGGCTTCATGCGCGTGCGCGCCTTGCACCTCGCCCGCTTCCTGGGAGAGAGACCCGCGCTCCTCGCGGGAGCCGGCCGGCAGGGAGGCGAGCTCGCCCGCGCTCTCCGCGCCCGGGGAGCGACCGTCTCCGGGTTCGTGGACGTCGCTCCCCGCCGGATCGGCGGCACGAAAGCGGGCGTGCGCGTCTTCTCTCTCGCGGACCTCCCGCGAATCCGGGGCGACGCGCTCGTGATCGGCGTCGCCGGCGGCCGGGGGGCGCGAGCGTCCCTCAGGAATGCTCTCGTCGGAGCCGGCCTCGAAGAAGGCGTCGACTTCTTCCTGGCCGCGTGAGCTCACGAGGGCCTTCGGCTCGAGTGACGGTAGTTTTTTTCACGCTATCAGCCCTGGAAGGACGCTCCGGCGGACAAGTAAAGCTCAGGGAGAAGCCCGCGCATCCACGAGAGGAACCGGGGCGCTCTCCTCCGGGCGCTCCCCGAGCGCGAGCGCGGCGCGAGCGCGGGGAGAAAGCCCTTCGCGGCGGAAAGCGTCGATCGCCGCGCGGGCCTCTCGCTGGCACGTGAGCGCGAGGAGGCTCAATGCCTCCGCGAGCGCGGTGCAGCCGGCCGAGACGAGACGGTCGCTCTCTCGCCTCAGGCGAGCGGCGAGGACGGCGCGGTCGTTCGCTCGCCCGAGCGAGTCCTGCGTCTCGCGGAGGGCCTCGGCGAGCGTCCTCGCGGGCGGGTCGATCTCCTCGAGCGGCTCGAGCGCGTAGCGGAGGCGCTTCACGGCGACGCGGAAGGCGTGGACGCTCTCGTCGGTCGCTTGCGGCGCGAGAGACTCCTGGAGCCGTTCACGCGCCTCGCGCGCGAGCTCCTCGATCCTTCGAGCGATCGTGCGGACGCCTCGATGGGAGACGGCCCTCGCGAGCTCGCGGAGCCTCTCGCGGCGCTCGGGGTTCCGGGCCTTGCGGAGGCCCTTCCGGCGCTCGCGCTCGGCGTCGTCCTTCTCGCGGTCGAGCGCCTCGCGCGCGGCGTCCACGGCGCTCTCGAGCGTCGCGTCGCCCGGGTGGAGCTCGGAGACGACCTCTCTCGCGACGTCGAGGTCGCGCGCCCGCGCGAGGCGCCTGCGGACTCGCGTGAGCTCCTTCTCCGCCCGGACGCGCCCGGTCACGGGCAGGAGAGCCGAGAAGAGATCGAGGGCCGACGCGAGCCGCCGCGTCGCGACGCGGCCGTCGTGAGTCGCTTCCATGATGTCGTCCTCGCGGCGGCCCGCTTCGTAGAGGAGCGAGGACGCGCGCTCGATCGTCATCCGCGCGAGTCGCACGAGCGAGCGAGGGCGGCGATAAGGCGCCGTGAGGACGAGCCCGCGCGCCGCCTCGCCGCGAGCCGCTCCCTCCGCGCGAGCGCGCAGCTCGTCCCGGACGCGGCGGAGCGAGCCCGCCGCCTCGGCCGCCGCGAGAGTCGCGCTCACGTCGTGCTCGACGCGCCTCACGCTCGCGCGCGGCGGCTCTCCCTCGCTCACCTTGAGCAGCACGTAGCTCGAGCGCGGGTCGCCGTCGCGCGGCCGGCCGACGGAGCCGGTGCTCACGACGAGCTTCCTTCCCGGAAGAAACCGCACGAACGGCTCGGGCCCTCGCGCGCACGCGAGGACGGACGCTCCCGCGAGGAGCATGTGAGCCTCGAGCGTCCGCTCCGGCGTCTCGGGCGAGAGCTCCTCGCCGTCGTCGCGCGGCGTCCCGTGGACGAGCACGACCGTCAGCCCGCCCGCCGTGAACCCGTAGGAGAGCGGGAGCCCCGCGAGCGTCCGCACGCTCTCCTGGTCGAGGCGAGCGAGCGTCCAGCGCGCGGAGTCGGTCGCTCGCGGCCGCTCGCCCCGCTCGACATCGAGCGCGAGGTCCACGACCCGCCGGTCATCGTGCCCGAGGATCGCCGGGACGTTCCTCGCCCGGAGAAGGGCGAGCGCCTCGCGCGGCTGGGGCCCCCACGAGACGACGTCTCCCGCGCACACGACGCGCTCCGCTCCCTCGCGAGCGGCGTCGGCGAGTACGGCCTCGAAGGCGGCGACGTTGCCGTCCAGAGATCCCAGGATCGCTATGAGCACGTTTCCCTGCGTGAAGGCCGGCATCCTACAACGCCGCCCTCGCTCCGTGTCGCGCGGGCGTCGGTCCTCTCCCCTAGAATGCGCGCGAGGCTGACGGAGTTCCTCAAAGTGCCGGAGCGGCTCGGGCCGGAGGATGTGGTTTCGACGTCTCGCGCGGATGACTCTCGCTCCGCGCTTCGCGCTCCGCGAACCGCGCGAGGCTGAGGGGGTTCCTCTGATGCCGAAGCGTCTCGAGCCAGAGAAGGTGGTTTCGACGTCTCGCGCGGATGATTTTCGCTCCGCGCTTCGCGCTCCGCGAACCGCGCGAGGGTCCATGCCGGCGAGCGCTCTCCTCGGAGCAGCCGCGACGTTCGCCCAGAACCGCACCGAGGCGATCCATCGCTGGTATCCCTACGTCGAGGGCTTCTCCTCCGGCTTCGTCTCGCGCCTCCTCGCCGAGCACCCCCGAGCGCGCTCGGTCCTCGATCCGTTCGCGGGCTCGGGGACGACGCCTCTCGTGGCGAGCCACGCGGGCCTCTCGTGCGGCTACTGCGAGGTCAATCCCGTGATGCGCCTCGCCGCGCGGGCGAAGCTCGAGGCGGCTCCGGCGCTCGCGTCGCGGGGGCGCGCGGGAGTGCTCGAGGCCTTTCGCCGCGCGGGCTCCCTCGAAGGCGAGATCCAGGAGCGCGCGAAGGCGGTCGATCTCTCGCCGCTCTCCTTCACGTTCGAGAAGCGCGCGTTCTTCGAGGAGGCCGTCCTGCGAGACCTCCTCGCGGCCGTCTCGTGGATCGGCGGCGCGGCGAGAGGAGACAGCGCGCTCGCGGACCTCCTCCGGCTCGCGCTCGCGTCGATCGTCGTCTCCTGCTCGAACATGAAGCGAGCCGCCGATCTCCGCTACCGGAGAGGGCGAGAGGTCCACGAGGTCGAGCGCTCCGTCGCGCGCGCTCTCTCGGGTCGTCTCGCGTGCATGAGAGATGACCTCGTCGCGCTCGCCGAGACGCTCGCGGAGGGCGGCACGCTCGGGAAGGCGACGCTCCTCTCCGAGGACGCGCGCGAGCTTCCCCTCGAGCAGGCGGGCGAGATCGACCTCGCCCTCACCTCGCCTCCTTACCTGAACGGCACGAATTACATGAGGAACTCGAAGCTCGAGCTCCTCGTGCTCGGCTTCATACGGGGAGAGAGCGAGCTCGCGGCCCTCCACACGCGCGCTCTCACGGCGGGGATCAACGGCGTCTCGCGAAGGATCGCCGAGCCCGCGCGCTTCCCCGAGGTCGAGGCCGTCGCCCGGAAGCTCGACCGCTGCGCTTACGACAAGCGGATCCCCGCCCTCGTCCGCGCCTACGCGAGCGACATGGAGCGCGTGCTCTCCCGCACCGCCACGCTCCTCCGACCCGGCGGAGCGCTCCTCCTCGACATCGGCGACAGCCACTTCTGTGGAGTCAACGTTCCTACGGACGAGCTCCTCGTCGCCCTCGCTCGGCTCTCCGGGCTACGCCACGTCGGGGCGACTTTCCTGAGAAAGCGCTCCTCGAACGGCGGCGCTCCGCTGAAGCAGGTCCTGCTTCGGTTCAAGAAAGAAAAAAAGAAGAGAACCACAGAGGCGCAGAGAACTCAGAGCGACCGCGGAGAGGTCTCCTCCGCGACACCTCCGCGTCCTCGGCGCCTCCGCGGTGCAAATCGTTCGACCGCGAAGGCTGCGAGGGAATTCGCGCGCGAGCTTCCCTACCGCGAGCTGCCCTACTCGCGCCGCAATTGGGGCCACCCCTGGCACTCTCTCTGCTCCTATCAAGGAAAGCTCAAGCCCGGGCTCGCGCACCATCTCGTCTCGCGCTTCACGCGACCGGGCGAGACGGTCCTCGATCCGCTCGGAGGAGTCGGAACGATCGCGTTCGAGGCGTGCCTCGCGGGGAGGCGCGGGATCTCGAACGACGTGAACCCCGTCGCGCACGCGTGCGCGCGAGCGAAGCTCGGCCGGCCGGACGCGGGCGAGTGCTTCGCTCTCCTCGGGCGCCTCGAGCGCGCGCTCGCGGGAGCGCGGCCGCGAAAGAGGCGCCTCCCCCGCTTCAACGGAGAGCTCGCGTCCTATTACCACCCGACGACGCTCGGAGAGATCCTGCGAGCCCGCGCTTTCTTCCTGGGAGAAGGCATCGCGCAGGCCCCGCGCAGCTCGAGCGAGGCGCTCGTCCTCGCCTCGCTCCTCCACGTCCTCCACGGGAACAGGCCCTACGCTCTCTCGCGGCGCTCTCACCCGCTCACGCCCTTCGCCCCGAGCGGGCCCTTCGTCGAGAAAGCGCTCGTCCCTCACGT
>JACQDU010000281.1 GCA_016200955.1 bacterium | reverse complement strand
GAAGTCCATGACCTTGACGACCTCGTCCGGGGGCGAGCCGGGCGCGACCGTGCCGGCGCCCGAGCCGCGGCCCGTGAGGAGGATGTTCTCGGGCTTCAGGTCGCGGTGCACGATCCCCTTCGCGTGGCCCTCCGCGATCGCGCGGAGCACCTGGCGGAGGACGTTCACCGCGCGCGGCGTCGGGAGCGCGCCCTCCTTCTCGAGGACGTTCGCGAGGTCTCTCCCCTCGACGAACTCCATGGCGATGTAGAAGCGGCCGTCCTCGGTCTTGCCCGCGTCGTAGATCCGGACGACGTTCCTGTGAGCGAACTGCGCCATGGCGAGCACTTCTCTCTGGAAGCGGGCCATGGACTCCTGCGACTTCACGAGAGAAGGGTGGAGGACCTTGAAGGCGATCGCCTTCGACATGACCGTGTGCTCGGCCCTGTAGACGACTCCCATGCCCCCTTCGCCGAGCTTGGAGACGATGCGGTAGCGGTTGTTGACGACCTTCCCCGTGAGGTCCTGGGCCTCGGCGTCGGAGGGCTGGGCGAGGCTCCGCCGCCGCAAGCGTCCCGTGAGCGGCGGGCGCGCCGGCGGCTTCCCCGACGCGAACGACTCGTCCTTGGGAGGAGCGGGAGCGGGCACCGCCGCGCTCGCCATGCTCGGCGCGGGCGGGCTCTGGCCCGCGGGCATGACGAGAGTCCTCTTCGGAGGACCCGACTCCTCGGGAGAGATCCGGGCGCCGCGCGGAGGAGCGACCGCCATGGTCCGCTCGACCGCCGCGGGCGCTTCCTCGGGCGCCATCTGCATCGTCTGCTCCGCTCGCGCGAGCATGGACGGCGTCTCGATCTCCTGGGGAGGAGCGGGCGGCGTGAGAGGCGCTCTCGGCAGGCGGTCGCTCCCGCGGTCGGGGTCGATCTCCTGGAGAAGCTCGTTCCCGTCGCGGTAGCGGTCGTTCCGCGAGGGCTGCGTCGCTCGCACGACGATCGCGGAGAGCCCGGGGTCCGCGGCCGGATCCGCGTCGCGAGGGTCGGGCGCTCCCTCGAGCCGGGGCGTGGGCTGAGCGTCCGGGAAAGCGTGCCTCCCGACGAGCGCGTAGTAGAGGACGAGCCCGTAGGAGTAGATGTCGTCGCGCGGGTCCGCTCCCGCCGCTCCCGTGAGCTCCTCGGGAGAGAGGTACAGGCGCGCGTCGTCGGTGTCGCCGGAGGCGAGCCGGGGCGCGAGGCGCCCGATGATCAGGTCGGTGAGCCGGATCCTCCAGTCTCTCGCGATGAGGACGTTCCGGGGACGGATCCCGCCGTGGAGGACGCGCTGGCCGTGCACGTGAGCGAGGGCGCGCGCGACCTCGCAGCCCAGGTCGCGGGCGCGGTCCGCGGCGAGTGGGCCGCCGCGCTCCACGCGGTCGGCGAGCGACTCGCCCTCGACGTATTCCATCGTGAAGTAGGTGAGCTCGCCCGAGCGAGCGACTTGGCCGAGCCGCACGAGCGCAGGGTGGTCGATCGCGCTCGCCCGCTCGAATGCCTTGTGGAACTTCGAGAGGAGGTCCGGGTTGCCCGTGAGGGACGGCGAGAGGACCTTGAGCGCGACGAGCGGCCCTCCGAGCTTCGGGCGAGCCTTCCAGACGACGCCGACCGATCCTTGCCCGAGCCGGTCCGTGAGCTCGTAGCCCTCGATCGCGATCCCTTCCTTGATCGCGGCCGGGACGTTCAGGTCCGTCGAGCTGTAGCGCCTCTGGTCTCTCTTGAACGACGAGAGCGCGGCGTCGACTCCGCGGAACGAGCCCTGGTGCGCGACCGTGTCCTCCCCGAGAGGCGTCCCGTGAGAGGGCGAGGGCGCCGACTGCGGCTTGTTCTCGATCTCGGCCTTCCGCGCGATCGAGTCTTCTTCCTCGATCCGCTTGACCTGCTCGGCCGCGATCGCGTCTCGCTTCGCGCGGTCGACCATGCCGCGCTGGACGAGCATGTCGCCGATCCGGTGGCGATAGCCGTCCTCTTTCTGCTTCTGGAGGATCTCCTTCGCGAGGTCCTGGGAGATGAACCCTCTCTCGACGCAGACGCGCGCGAAGATCCGCTCGCCCCGCACGAACTGCGCGAGCGCGAGGTCGCGCTCGATCGTCTTCGCGTCCTCCTCGGAGAGGAAGCCGCGCTTCAGGAGGACGGCGTGCAGGCTCTCGTCGTAGCCGACCGCGCGGTTCTTCGCCTGGAGCTCGAGGCACTCTCGGACTCGCTCCTCCGAGGCACAGCCGCGCTGGATGACGATCCGCGCGCAGATGAGGTCGCTCGGGAGGGGCATCTCGATTCGATCCTGTGTGGAGCTCTCTCGGACGACGCCGGGCGATCGTGAAAGCCGCGAGGAACGGCGGATTCCGCGAGAAATCCGCTCAGCGAGAGAGGTTAGCGTGTGTGGCCCGAGCGCGCCAGGGGACCGCGGCCTCGCTCACAGGAAGCCGGGTCACGGACGCGGTCACGGACACGGACGCGGTCACGGACACGGACGCGGTCACGGACGCGGACGCGGTCACGGACACGGACGCGGTCACGGACACCAAGGCGGTCACGGTCGCCGCTGCTGTCCCGTGGCCGAGAGCGCGGTCACGAGATCACGAAGGCCACTTGACCTCGCCCTCGAGCGGGACGCCGTCGCTGCCGCCGGTCTCGCTGAGCGAGCCGTCCTTGGCCTGGATGCAGACGTAGTAGAGGTCTTCCCGGGAGTTGTTCCTGACCGAGCGCGCACCGCTCGGGGCGATCCTGACGCAGGTGCCCTCCTCGACCGGGATCGTGGTGCCGTCGACCTGGATCTCGCCTTTCCCGCGGACGAAAAGGTAGAGCTCCTCGTGCGCCTTGTGCCGGTGGAGGAAAGGAACCGCGCGGCCCGGAGGGAACTTGTTGAGCGAGAGCTCCATGCCCGTGAGGCCGAGCCGCTCGCGGAGGAACGCTTTCCCGCGGACGGTCTTCTTGAGCCTGGGGTGCGTGAGCTCGTACTGGTCGAGCTTCTCCCACGGGCCCATGTGAACGACGTCGAACGCCTTCGTGCTCGTCTTGCCGCTCATCGATCCCTCCTTGGCGCACTGTCAGTTGCTTCATGCAACTTAGCACGGGACGGAGTGAGTTGCAAGACGAGACCGACTCGCGTAGGCTCCGGGACGTGAAGCGGAAGAGCTTCAAGAACATGGAGTGCTCGATCGCCCGCGCGCTCGAGGTCGTGGGGGAGTGGTGGTCCCTCCTCATCGTGCGCGACGCGCTCTCGGGCGTGCGCCGCTTCGAGGACTTCCTCGCCCGGCTCGGCGTCGCGCGGAACGTCCTCGCGTCGCGCCTCGCGAAGCTCGTCTCCCAGGGAGTCCTCGCGCGCCGCCGCTACCAGGACGCTCCGCCTCGCTTCGAGTACGTCCTCACCGAGAAGGGCCTCGCCCTCCATTCGGTGATCGTGGTCCTCATGACGTGGGGAGACCGCTGGGCCGCGCGGCGCGGGCCGCCGGTCGTCCTCGTCTTCGAGGACACGGGAGAGAGGATCGAGCCTGTTCTCACGGACGCGAGGACCGGCCGGCGAGTCGAGCCTCGCGCGACGCGCGCTCGTCCCGGCCCGGGAGCGAGCAAGAAGCTCCGGGAGCGCTTCCGGCGCCTCGACGAAGCTCGCCGCTCTCGCGCCGGCCGCGGGAGCGCGGGCCGGGCAGCCCGCTGAGCGCGAGCATGGCCCACGCGCACGCGAGCCCCGACGATCCGAGCCTCCGGGAGCTCCTCTATGGGGACACGCTGCGCTTCGCGCTCGCCCACCTCCCTCGCCCGGGTGCGCGGGTCCTCGAGGCCGGGTGCGGGAGAGGGATCCTCGCGCTCGCGCTCGCCCGGCGCGGCTACGAGGTCACGGGAGTCGACCCCTCGCCCGAGGCTCTCGCCTTCGCTCGCGCGGCGAGCGTGAAGCTCCCCGCGCCGGCTCGGCGGCGCCTCGCTCTCCTCGAGATTCCGTTCGAGGAAGTCGAGAGAGAAGGGCTCGCTCCCTTCGACGGGGTGATCTGGCATCGAGCGCTCCACCACGTCGAGAAGCTTGCGCCGGTCGTGGCGGCGACGCGCCGGCTCCTCCGCCCGGGCGGCGTGGTCGTCTGCCACGAGTTCGCGCCCGACCTCTTCGACGACCGGGCCGCGGCCTGGTCTCTCACGGTCGAGGAGCTCCTCGGCTCGCCGCGCGACCTCCGCGCTCGCACGCTCGGCGACGTCCGGAGCTTCCGCGACGACTGGAAGCGCGGCCACCCGTTCCACGGCTTCCGCGCGATGCGCTCCGCTCTCTCGCGGAGCTTCGAGGAAGCGCACTTCTCCTGGCAGCCTTACCTGTTCACGCACCTCGTGCCTCTCCTCGGAGGCAAGAGGAGAGAGCTCGCGCGAGCGATCAAGGAGTGGGAGGTCGTGCTCATCGAATCGGGCGCGATCCCCGCGGTCGCCTTCCGTTTCGTCGGCCGCCGGAGCCGGGATCAGGCGAGACGAGCTTCCAGGAAGAGCGCGCCCTCGACGGGATTCTCGCAGTAGGGCGCGATCTCGACGAAACCGAGCTCGCGATAGAGCGAGATCGCTTCCTTCATGGAAGGAAGCGTGTCGAGCCTCATGCTCCCGTAGCCGATCGCGCGCGCCTCGGCGAGGATCCGCGCCGCGAGCGCACGGCCCAGGCCGCGCCCGCGGAAGCGCGGGCGCACGTAGAGCCGCTTCATCTCGCAGACGCCCGCTCCCAGCGGCCGGAGGGCGATGCACGCGGCGACCTCGCTCTCCTCGATCGCCAGGAGAAGGCGTCCCGCGGGCGGCGCGTACGCCCCGGGCAGCGCGGCGAGCTCCCGCTCGAATCCCTGGAAGCAGAGGTCGATCCCAAGCGAGGCCTGGTACTCGCGGAACAGGACGCGCGCCGACTCGACGAGCTCGGGAGTCACCGCCGGAACGATCTCGATCGCGCGGTCGCCCTTCGCAGCGCTCTCCACGGCGCCTCCGCGGCCACAGGATACTCGCGCCGGGGCGAGCTGGCGGGTCTCCCGCGAAAGGGGCATCCTCGCGGGCGTGAAGCTGGGAACCTACGAGGTCGCCGCCGAGATCGGCCGCGGGAGCGCGGGCGCCGTCTTCGCGGCGCGCGCCGTCTCGGGCGAGAAGGTCGCGATCAAGGTCCTGAGGAACCACGAGCAGGCCGCGCTCGCTCGCTTCGAGCGGGAGCGGAGACTCCTCTCCGCGCTCGGCGAGGCGGAAGGCTTCGTGCCGCTCCTCGACACGGGGACGTGCGCCGAGGGGCCGTTCATCGTCATGCCTCTCCTCGAAGGAGGCGACCTGAGGAAGCGGCTCGAGCGCGGGCCGTTCCCGGTCGAGGAGGCGATCTCCCTCGGCCTCTCGCTCGCGCGCGCGCTCGGGCGAGCTCACGCGAGGCGCCTGGTCCACCGCGACCTCAAGCCCGAGAACATCCTCTTCACGAGAGACGGCCGG
>JACQDU010000280.1 GCA_016200955.1 bacterium | reverse complement strand
GAACAGCGCCTCCGTCCGCGCGGCGAGCGCCTCGCGCCGGGTCGCTAGCCCGAGCTGCAGGAGGAGCGCGCAGAGGGTCGCGTACGTCCCCATCGACGCGAGCGCGAGGAGCGTCGGCGCGTGCGAGATCGGCAGATCGCTCGCGGCGAGCGCGCCCGCTCGCTCGAGCCCCGTCGCGATCAAGGCCGCCGCGCCGATGAGGACGAGCCCGCGAGGCATCGAGAGGAGCGGCCTCGCGGTCCGGCTCCACTCGACGACGACGCCTTCGGGCGGCGCTCCGGCGCCGAGCCTCTTCTCGACGAAGCTCGCCACGGCGGCTCCCAGGAGACGCCGGCGCGCTCTCGCGTAGCGGAAGAGCGCCCTCGCCGTCGCGACGACGAACGCGAGGGCGATCGCTCCGAGGACGACAGTCGTCGTGCGAGGAGACGCGGGCTCGCCGAGCATCGAGGAGGCGGGGCTCGAGCTCGCGACCGCTGCCAAGGGGCCAGCGGGCGAGGCGGGCGAGGTGCGCTCGGAGAGAGCGCGCCGCCGGAGGACGAGCGCGAGGACCGCTCCCGCTCCCCTCGAGGGGAGGGGCCGCGAGACCTCGAGCGCTCCCTCGGACTCGTCGAGCGCGCGGTGACGGGTCGTCGAGTCTCTCTCGAGGACGGGCGTCATGACGGGCCCGCCGGCCGTCGTCGTCTTGCCCATCTCGGTCAAGCGCGCGGTGGACACCCTCACGGCGAACGACGGCGACGGCGACACGAACGCTCCCGTGTCTCCCGAACGGCCCGCCTCCGGGACGAGCACGACGCGCGTTCCCGTCCTCACCGTGGACGTCTGCGGGAACGTGCCAGGCCCTCCCGGAACCCCTTCGTACTGGGAGATGAAGACACGCTCGTGGCCGCACAAGAAGAACGCGCCTTCCTGTGAGAGCGTCTTGACGAAGCCGCCGCGCACGAAGCGCGCGCCGCTCCCGCGAGCGGCCGCCTCGTCGAGACGGGCGAGAGCTCGCGCCGTGAGAGCGCCACCGGTCGCGCCCTCGTCGCGGGCGATCGCCTGGAGCTCGGAGAGCAGCCTCGGATCGAGCTCGTAGGTGCTCGCCTCGACCTCGAGCATCGCCTGTCCGTGCTCGCGCGCTCGTGCGATGAGCGCGTCGATCCGCGCCATGACCTTCTCCGTCTGGCAGAGGATCACGGTGCCCTTGTGGAGCTCGCCCGAGGCGGGATCGCCCCAGCACTCCTCGGCGCCCGAGCCCACCTTCAGGTACTCCACGAATCTCTCCGGATCGATGACCGGGCCGCACTCCTCGGCCGACTCGGAGCTGATCCGTGCCCCGGTCGCAGCCGGTTGCTCCACGCCGACGTCCGGCCCGCGGCGCCAGGACGACGAGCCGATCAGGTCCTGCACGTTCCGGATCGCGAGGCCGTACCTCTGCCGCGACCGCTGGACATCGTCGAGCAACTCGAGGAGAGACGTGAGACGCGCGACGTCGGCGCGCCTCCCCGAGGGAAGATCTGCCGGGACCTTCGGGAGGTAAGTCGGCGGGAACCAGATCGCCCTCTCCGTCGAGGGCCGAGCGCCTCCCACGCGCACGGGCGAGGGCCTGAGGTGGATCACCGAGGCGAGCTCGTCTCCCGCGGCGTCTGAAGCGAAGGCCCCTCCCACCAGCGCGGCTCTCCCGAGCGGCACGGACAGGGCCGTGCCCGCGGAGAAGACGGCGAGGTCGGGCATCTCGATGTCGTGGCCCTGGATCTTCTCTCGTTGAGAGCTGCCTCGCTCCGCCAGGGCGAACGAGAGGTCGACGGTCACGCTCCTTCCGCCGGGGTCCAGCCGGAGCCTCACCTGCGTCGTGGAGCCGGCGTTCACGGTCTGGATCTCGGGCACGATGCACCCGGTGCGCGGCTGGACCTCGAGCCCCGCGACGTAGCTCGAGGACTCGAGCCGCACGGCCGTCGCGACGACGCCGTCGCAAGCGGTGACGCTCTGAGATGCAACGAGAGAGGCGACCTTCGGGTCCTCGCACGCCTTCTCGAGGAGGCGCTCGCCCTCTTCCGAGAGCGCGACCCCGTCCGAGAGGCGGGCGAGCTCACCGTAGAGGCCCCGCGTCATGCGGTAAGCGCGGAGCTCGACGCCGACTCTCCCGGGCACGGTTCCTCGCACGAAGTCGAGGAACGAACGGACGCGGGCGAGATACTCGGGATAACCGCGGACGCTCAGGACCGAGTCGTGGACCTCGGACGGAGCGTTGTCGTCGGAGTCGCGTGGCAGGCGCGTGTCGACGAGCTCCTTGAGCTTCTCCGCGTCCATTCCCATGCCGGCCCCGGCCCGGCGGTCGTCGGCGAATGTGACCGGGGCCTCCTCGATCGCGCAGCGCGCTCCGAGCGGAGGAGCCTGTCGACCCTGGAAGCTCTGGACGATATCGCTCACGTCGAAGAAGGCCGTCTCCACCGTCTCACCGAGCGTGGCCCGCCGGAGCTGGGAGAGGAGCAAGGCGATCTGCCTGCACTGCTCCTCCTCGCGCGCGAGGTCGTCCACGCCGAGGGGCTCTTCCTTGCTCGAGGGGCGCAGGACACAGAAGAGCTCGTTCCCGCACTTCGCGAGGATCTCCTCGCGCGCCGGCGACTCGACCGTCTCCGACTTCGCCCACGCGACGAGCGCCTTCTCGGCCGCTTCGACCCGGGCGCGCCGCTGGGCGAGCGACGGGTCCTCGGGCGCTTGCTCGACGCGAGGTGCGTCCTCCGCTCGAGAGGATGCGACGAAGCCCAGGGCGACGATCGCGGCTACGGAGGCGCCGCGGGCCAGGACGGTGGCGTTCATGCGTGGCTCCCTTCGCGGAATCTCCGCGGAGCTTTCGCCACCCGCGGCGCGGGCGGGGGCATTCGAGGACGACACCATCCCATTGCGCGAGCCGCTCCCTCCGGACTCTCGCGTCGGTTTTTCTCAATGAGAGACGAGCGAGTGACTTGGCGCGCCCTTCGACACAGTCGATGATGCAGCGGGGCCTCACCCGAGCCACGCTCGCTTGAGGTAGTCGGCCCATTGGCCGTAGAGCCAGAGGAGAGTGCCGGGCCAGAGAGCGACGAGGGCCGCTCCGATCGCGAGGAAGGGGCCGAAGGGCAGGTAAGGATCTCCCGTCGCGAGCCGCGCCGCGAGAGAGCCTCCGAGGCGCAGCTTGAGCTGCGCGTTGTCGGCCGCCTCGCGCGGCGCTCCGAAGAGCCTGAGCGCCCAGTAACCGAGGGGCGAGGTCTCGGCGAGGTCCTCTCCCGTCACGGTCGTCTTCCCCGACTTGACCTTGCTCACGATTCCCCAGACCGAGCCCAGGATCGAGGCCACGACGATCGAGCCGAGCACTCCTTGCCAGCCGGTGAAGCCGCCGATCATGGCCATGAGCTTCACGTCGCCGAATCCCATGGCCTCCATGCGAAAGGCCCACTCTCCGAGCTTCCCGATGATGAAGATGAGCCCGCCTCCCACGCTCGCTCCCAGGATCGCGGCGAACGTCGCGCACACCTGGGGCTCCCACGCGGCGAGCGCTCCGCCGGCGGCGAGGCTCGACTCGACGGCGCGGAACGGCGACGTGAGCGCGCCCGTCCCCGAGAGGCCCCACCACGGAAGCGCCGACTCGAGCGCGAGCTTCCCGCGGTGAGCGAGCGCCGCGAGGTTCGGCGCCCACTCGAGGAGCGGATAAGCGCGTTCCGCCGGCTCCGTCGGGACGGGGAGCGGATTCACCGACACCACGATCCACGCGATGAGCGGCGCCAGGAGGAAGCCGGGCACGTCGATCTCGTCCGGGATCGTCTTCCAGTCCGCGTCGACGAGCGCGCACACGAGGAGCGCGCACCCGAAGATCGCCTGCGAGACGAACGTCCCCCACTGCCGCGAGAACGGCCCGGCCTCGCTCGGCGTGGCAACGAGGTAGCGGTCGGCGAGATAGAAGACGAACAGCGCGGTCGCGAGCTCCACGAAGAAATAGCGGAGCGGGATCTTCCCCTTGCACCCGCGGCACCTCCCGCCGAGCCCGAGGAACGCGACGATCGGGAGGTTCTCGTACCACGGGATCGACCGCCGGCACCGGGGGCAGAAAGAAAGCTTCGGCCTCCAGAGCCTGAGGCACCGCCTCGGGAGCCGGAAGATGCAGACGTTGAGGAAGCTCCCGATGCAGGCTCCGTAGAGCGCGGCGGCGATCAGTATGAGGGAGTCCAACGAAGCTCCTCGCGCGAGGATTCTAAATGAAAGGGCGCGATTCGGCGTCGTTGGGCTCGTGCGCCTGTTTCCTGTTTTCCGGTTCCGTGTTCTCTGTTGTCATTCCGTGCTGGACCCGAACACGGAATAACAACAGAGAATCAAACAGGAAACAGGGACTGCCGCGACCTCTCGGAATCGCGCCGGTCGCTCGGCCGGATATGACTCTTGCGGCGGGAGCGACTCACGCGTAACGTCCCTCGCTCGGGGGAGAGTCGTGGAAGCGGTCGTCGAGGTCGAGGGGCTCGAGAAGGTCTACGGCGGCGGTTTCTTCGCGAAGCCCACCGCCGCCCTCGCGGGCATCTCCTTCAAGATCCAGAAGGGCGAGCTCATGGGCCTCCTGGGGCCCAACGGGGCGGGGAAGACGACGACGGTCAAGGTCCTCGTCGGGCTCGTGACTCCGACCAAGGGCTCCGCGCGCCTGTTCGGGAGGAGCGCCTTCGAGACCGACGCTCGGAGGAAGCTCGGCTACCTCCCCGAGCGGGCGGCGCCGCCCGAGTACCTCACGGGCTACGAGTGCCTCGACCGCGAGGGGCGCTTGCACGACATGGCGCGAGAGGAGCGGAAGAAGGCGAGCGCGCGCCTCCTCGAGCGCGTGAGGCTGCCCGACGCCGTCGCGAAGCGCCGCGTCGGGACTTTCTCCAAGGGGGAGCGCGGGAGGCTCGGGCTCGCGTGCGCTCTCGTCGCCGACCCCGACGCGATCCTCCTCGACGAGCCGACCGACGGGCTCGACCCCGTCGGGCGCCGCGAGGTCCGCGAGCTCCTCGTCGAGCTCAAGAAGGAGGGGAAGGCGATCCTCCTCAACTCTCACCTGCTCTCGGAGGCGGAGCTCTGCTGCGACCACGTCGCGATCCTTTCGCGGGGAGAGCTCAAGGCGTCGGGGAAGACGGACGAGCTCCTCGCGTCGGGGACGCGCGTGCTCGCCGTGCGCACCGTGCCCAAGGCGAGCGACGAGGACCTCGCCCAGATCGCGAAGGTCTCGAAGGCCGCGCGCCGCGAGGGCGAGGGCCTGATCATCGAGCTCGCGCAGGAGAGCGACGTGGACAAGCTCGTGGACCTCGTCCGCTCTCGCGGGCTCTCTCTCCGTGAGCTCGTCGCGCGGCGGGCCTCGCTCGAGGAGTTCTTCCTCGAGAAGATCGGCGATGCGGCGTCGTCGCCGCCCGGTGGTTCCACGTGATCCGGCCCTTCCTCGCGCTAGCCTTCGACGTGCCCCGGCGCATGTCGCGCGGGAAGGTCTTCTGGATCTTCGCGTTCCTGTGCCTCCTGACGCTCTGCCTTGCCTTCGCGCTCAGCGTCAGGAAGGCGGAGAGCGGCAAGGAGTACCTCACTTGGTTCGGCCAGCCGGACTACCCGCCGCCCGGCTTTCCGCCCATTCGCGACGAGCTCCAGGACTTCCTCATGCAGCTCTTCGGCTTCCTGACGCTGTATGCGGGCGTGCTCTCGGGCCTCGTGATCTTCTCGGATGTCGCGACGAACGCGTTCGCGCCCGGATCCGCCGAGCTCAACGTGCCGAAGCCGATCCACAGGGGAGCGATCGTCGCCGCGAGGCACCTGGGCGCCGTCCTCATGGCGAGCGGCTTCGCGCTCCTCGAGGTCGGAGGGGCCGTCACGCTCACCTGGCTCAAGACCGGGGTCTTCGTGAGCGAGGTCCTCTGGGTGATCCCGATCTCGATCCTGCTCTTCGCCGTGCTCCATGCGGTCGGGACGATCGGAAGCCTCGCCACGCAGAACGCGTTCTTCGGTGTCCTTATGTCGATCGGAGCCTGGGTCTCGAGCTATGGCACCGATCTCCTGGCGAAGAAGCTACCGGCGCTCGGCGCCATGAAGGTCCTCGAGCACGCGGGGAAGTTCGCCGGCATCGCGCATCGGTTGCTCCCGCGCGCGTCGGACCTGCGCGATCTCCTCGACCGGCTCATCTCCGGGACCTTCGGGTCGACATGGCTGGTCGATCGCGTCGAGACGGGCGGGACCCTGGCGAACCCGTGCCGCCCGCGAGTCTACGGGCGGCTCGAGAGCGTCTCGCCGCGGGTGCACCTCGTCCGGAACGTCGTGAACTCCTCCGTCGTGATCGGAGAGCGCGGCGTGGCGGTCGTGGACACGCAGGTGAACCGCGCCATGGCGCGCCGGCTCCTCGCGGCGGTGAGGGCCGTGACCGAGAAGCCGATCCTGTTCGCCATCAACACGCACTACCACTGGGATCACACGAACGGGAACGCCGTCTTCCAGGAAGCGGGAGCGACGCTCGTCTGCGGGGAGAAGACGAAGCGCTTCATGGCCGAGCGCGCTCCGCGACAGAAAGCGTTCCTCGCGTCGCGCGGGTTCTCGCTCGGGCCCGACCCCGAGCTTCCTCGCGTGACGTTCGACGGGTCGCTCGAGCTCGACCTGGGAGGACAGCGGCTCAGGCTCACTCACCTGGGAACCGCCGAGACGGACGACGCGAACGCCGTGCACTTGCCCGACGAGGGTCTCGTCTGCTCGGGCGACACCGTCATGACGGGATCCTTCCCGATCTTCGGGCAGCCCGTCATGAACGAGGGCCTCATGGACCGCTCGTGGCTCGCGACGCTCGCGCGGATCCGCGCGCTCGAGCCCAGGGCCGTGCTCCCGGGCCACGGCCCTCTCGCGCGAGCGGCGGAGCTCGACCTCCTCGAGAGGATCGAGGAGTTCTTCCTGAAAGAAGTCGGGGAGAGAGTCGGCCGCGGCCTGGAGCTCACGGCTCTCCTCGACGATCTCGAGCGAGCGTTGCCTCCCTGGATCAAGGAGTTGGCCGAAGTCTGGGGCACGCCTCGCTATGCCGCCCTCCGAGTGTGGCGAGGGCTCGTCAACGAGAGCGAGCCGGGCTGGCAGCACCGGAAGCCGTCGGCGATCCCGAGCGCGGACGCGCGCGCCGTCTCCTTGAAGACCGCCTCTCTCGACGGCCCTCTCGCCTATGCCTCGTGCGCGCGCGAGGCGATCGAGGGAGGAGACGTGGCCCTCGCGGTCGCCGTCGCGCGAGAAGGCTCGCGTCGCTTCCCGGGAGACGCGCGAGCGTGGGTCGCCCTCGGCCGCGCTCTCATGGACGGCTCTCGCACGGCCGCGAGCGTGCTCGAGAAGGGCGACTTCTTCGTCGAGGCGAAGGCTTCCTGGGAGAGAGCCCAGGCGCTCGACCCCGCGCACGGCCCCGCTCACCTGCTCGAGGGGCAGATGCTCGTCATGACGGCTTACCGGAACGGCGACGACACGAGAGACGGCGAGGTCGCCGTCCGGCGCGCGCTCGAGCTCTCGCTCGACTCCAAGGACGGCGCTCGCGCGAAGTTCCTCCTCGGGCTTGCCGCGAGGACTCGCGGCGACGAGAAGGCCGCGCTCGCTTTCTTCCAGGAAGCCGTCGCGGGAGATCCCTCGTTGTTCCCCGCGCGCCTCGCGCTCGGCTGAAGCGAATGAGCCGCCAAGGCGCCAAGGGCATCTTCTTGGCGCCTTGGCGCGCGAAGGCGCAAAGAACGTCCCGAAGAAGACGCTCGGCGTCGCCGGCCGAGCCCTTCGCGTCTTCACATCTTCGCGTCTTCGCGTTCCCGACACCGCGCCGAGCGTTCATGGTCGCGAGTCGCAACCATGCTGAATTGCGCCCTGTTGTCTAGTTGCCGCCCTGCTGGGGCGGGACACTGCCCTGCTGGGGCTTGCCCTGCTGGGGCTTTCCCTGCTGGGGCTTGCGCTGCTGGGGCGGGGGTTCCACTTCTCCCATGACCCAGCATCCCGGCGGGGCCGGCCGGGCCGGCGGGGTGGCTCGCGGCGGCTTCGGCTTCTCGTCGACCGTCGAAGCGCCCATGAGGGGCCACGGGTACCTCCCGGGGCGGGAAGGATCCGTCGCGTCGTTCTTCCCGAGGACGAAGCCGACCAGGCTGACGGCGATCGCGCTCGCCACGGCCGTGACCGAGAGGAGGCTGACCGCGAGCTTCCTGCGCGCGAGCGCGGAGAAGCCCTCGGGGCAATCCTGCGTGAGGACGGTCCCGTCCGCTCGCTGGAAGAGACGGACGCAGAGGCGCCCCTCCTTCCCGCGGACGAGGGCCTCGCCGGCCTCTCGCGACATGCCGGAGAGGTTGTAGACGTTCAGCCGGCAGAGCCCGCAGGAGCGGACGCGAGCGTCGCCCTTCATGGAGTCCCAGCTCGCGCTGCAAGGCGTGGCGATCTTCACGTCCTCGAGCAACCCGAGCTTCGTTCCGGGAGCGAGCCTTCTCTCATCCACCGGACGCGCCCTCGTCGGCTTCCTCCGCTTCCACGCCGGAGACGGGCGGCGTCGGGCGCGACGGCACGGCCATCGCGCCCATCCTGATCTTGCCCATGAGCACGTGTGGCTCCGGCCTCGGCTCGGGAGGATCGGTCGCGTCGTTCTTCGCGTAGAGGAAGCCGAACAGCCCGAGCGTGATCGTGCTCAGGACGGCCGCCGCGGAAGCGAGGCCGACCGCCAGCTTCCGGCGAGCGAGCGCGGGGAAGCCGACCGGGCAATCCTGCGTGAGGAGCGTCCCGTCCTCTCTCTGGAAGAACCGGACGCACAGGCGCCCCTCGTTTTTCGCGACGAGAGCCTCCGCCTCGGCGCGCGGCATCCCCGAGAGGTTGTAGACGTTCTGCGAGCAGAGGCCGCAGAAGCGGACCCGCTCATCGCCCTTCATGCCCTCCCAGCTCGCTCCGCACGGCGTCGCGACCGAGATCGTGTCCAGCATGCGCCCCTTGCTCACGGAAGCCTCCCCTCGACGACAACTCAGGCTCGTGCACGCTTCGGCTCGCTTTTTGGGGGAAGATGTCTAAGATTTCTCCCCCGTCGGGGCCCCGTTTGCTTCGAGCGGCCCCCTGGAGCAGCCGTTAGAGAGAGCGGACCGGCATGAACCCAGCGACGAAGGACATCCGTAACTTCGCGGTCATCGGACACGGCTCGAGCGGGAAGACGACCCTCATCGAAAGGATCCTGTTCGACACGAAGACGACGACGCGCTTCGGGCGGGTGCTCGACGGCTCGTCGATCCTCGACGTCGCTTCGGAGGAGCGCGACCGCGGCAGCAGCGTGGACATGCACGTCGTCCACGCGAGCCAGGGCGGCGTCTGGATGAACATGATCGACACGCCCGGCGCCGCCGACTTCCGGGGAGAGCAGGTCCTCGCGCTCGCGGCGGTCGAGGCGGCGCTCGTCGTGATCGACGCGAAGGACGGCGTCAAGGTCAACACGAGGAAGGCCTGGCAGAAGTGCGCCGAGATCGGGCTCCCTCGCCTGATCGTCGTCTCGAGGATGGACGGCGCCGACCTCGACTTCGAAGCGCGCTTGAAGCAGATCCAGACCGTCTTCGGCGACCGGTGCCTCCCGCTCTACTTGCCCTCGGGGCCCGACTTCAAGGCCGTCGAGTCCGTGATCGAGGCGAAGAACGACCGCACGAAGTCGGCGAACACGAAGCTCGTAGAGTCCGCGATCGAGGCCGACGAGGCGCTCATGACGCGCTACCTCGAGGGCGAGCAGCTCTCGGAGGACCAGATCAGGAAGGCGATCCTCAAGGCCGTCGTCGCGTGCAAGCTCCACCCCGTGATCCCCGTCTCCGCGGAGAACGCCGTCGGCGTCGCGGCCCTCCTCGACACGATCGCGCGGTTCTTCCCCTCGCCCCTCGACCGGCCGCCGAAGACGAAGAAGGACGGAAAGACCGTTGCCGAGGTCGCGGTGGACGGGCCGTTCTCGGGCTACGTCTTCAAGACGAGCCTTGGAGACGCCGGCCGCGTCTCGCTCGTGCGCGTCGTCTCGGGAACCCTGAAAGAAGGCGTCCCCTTCCTCCACGTTCGCGAGGGCAAGACGGAGAAGGGCGGCCACCTCCTCCGGGTGCAGGCGCAGCAGCGAGAGAAGCTCGAAGCGGCGGTCGCCGGAGAGATCGTCGCGGTCCCGAAGATGGAGAGCCTCCACCGGGGCGACACGATCGCGGCGCCGGGGGAAGTTCGCGGAGGAGGACCCGACCTTCAAGATCGTCAAGGACACCGCGACCGCCCAGCTCGTCGTCGAGGGCCTCTCGCAGCTCCACCTGAACCTCGTCTTGAACCGCATGAAGGCGCGCACGAAGGTCGAGGTCGAGTCCGAGCGGAGGAAGGTCCCTTACCGCGAGACGATCACGATCGAGGCATCCGACCGCTACCGCCACAAGAAGCAATCGGGCGGGTCGGGCGAGTTCGCCGAGGTCGAGCTCCGCGTCGCCCCCGCTCCGCGCGACAAGGGCTTCGAGTACATCTGGGAAGTCGTCGGCATGAACGTGAGCCGCACGTACATGCCCTCCATCGAGAAGGGCGTCGTGGACGTCATGCAGAAGGGCGTCATCGCGGGCTACACGGTCGTCGACGTCGTCGCCGCGGTCACGGACGGGAAGGAGCACCCGGTCGACTCGAAGGACCGCGCCTTCCAGAAGGCGGGCCGCGAGGCGTTCAAGCTCTGCATGAAGAAGGCGAGGCCCGTCCTCCTCGAACCGATCGTGAAGATCGAGGTTGTCATCCCGGGCGGCTACGTGGGCGACGTGACCGCCGACCTCGCGGGCCAGCGCCGCGGGCAGATCACGAACACGGAGTTCTCGGGCGACACCGCGACGATCTCCGCGCAGGTCCCGCTCGCCGAGATCATGGAGTACGACCACCAGCTCCGCGCCATGACCGGGGGCGAGGGCACGTTCTCGACCGAGCACTCGCACTACGACATCGTGCCGGGGAACATCCAGCAAGCGATCGTCGCCGAGTACGAGAAGCACAAGGTCGAGGAGCAGGATTAGAAGAGGTCAGCCCCAGGCGAGCGGCAGCGAGCCGCGGTGAAAGTCACCGGCCTCGGCTTCCGCCCGAACCAAATGCGACGCCTTGGGGCGTGGCGGACCGAGATGACTTCTTCTCTCCGCGAGGAGAATCGGATTGTCAGTAGTACAGAGGACACAGAGGACACGGAGAATGGAGAGAAACGAAGCCTCGCCGTTTCTCCGTGCGCTCCGTGATCTCCGTGGCTCACTTCCGTTCTTCGACGGGTCATCGTCTCGTTGATGGACAGCGCCGCGATCGCCCGCCTCGTGCGAGACGAGCTCCCGGCGCTCGAGGAGCTCGCTTACCTCGATCATGCTCTGAGAGGCCCGATGCCGGCGCGCGCGGTCGCGGCCTCGCAGAGAGCGCTCGCCGCGTGTGCTCGCGGCGCGCTCGCGAGAGACGAGCAGAAGGCGTCGGTCGAGGCGGCGCGTGAGAACGTCGCGCGGATCCTCTCGTGCTCCCGGGACGAGGTCGCGTTCGTCCAGAATGCGACGGCGGCGGTGGCGGCGATCGCGCAGGGGATTCGCTGGAAGGAAGGCGACCGGGTCGTCACGAACGAGGGCGAGTTCGCGTCGAACGTCCTCCCGTGGAAGGCGCTCGAGGAGAGGGGAGTGCGCGTCGAGGTCGTCGCGCTGAGAGATGGCCGCCTCGAGCTGGACGATCTCTCCCGCGCGCTCCCGGGAGCGCGCCTCCTCGCGATCGGCGCCGTCTCGCTCGCGACGGGAGAGAGGCGCGACCTCGCCCGCGCGGGAGCGCTCGCGCGGGAGGCGGGGGCGTTCTTCTTCGTGGACGCCGCGCAAGCGCTCGGCGTGCTCAGGCTCTCTGCGCGCGCTCTCGGGATCGACGCACTCGCCGCCAGCTCGCGGAAGTGGCTCCTCGGGCCGCCCGAGACCGGCGTCCTCCACGTGAGACGCGAGAGGCAAGCGGAGCTCCAGGTCGCCTCGCCCGGCGCTCTCTCGCTCGAGCATCCGGGAGACGCGCGCCGCTTCGAGGGAGGGGCGCTCGCGGCGCCTCTCCTCGCGGGGCTCGCGGCATCGACGGGGCTCCTCCTCGAGGTCGGGCTCGAGCGCGTCGAGGCGCTCGCGCTCGAGCGGGCTCTCGAGATCGAGCGCCTCGCCCTCGAGCGAGGGCTCGCCGTGCTCTCTCCACGGGACGAGGGCCGCTCGCCGATCGTCCGGATCTCGCCACGGGCGCCTCTCACGGAAGCCGATCTTCTCTCGCGAGGCGTCGTCGCCCGCGTCGAGCGCTCGGGAGCCGTCCGGCTCTCTCCCCACTTCTGGACCTCGCGCGAGGACGTGGAGCGGGCCGTCGTGGCGGTCTCGGGCTGAGCATCCGGTGTCGCTTCCAGGCACACCGGAGAGGGCGACCACGAGGGCGCGACGGCCGACGGCGCCCGGGCGATCGAGCTCGACTCGGGGAACTCGACGTGGCACCGCTCCGGGGGCGCCGGTACAGTCGCGGCGGTCGGGATCATGCCGAACGTCTTCACCTGTCCGAGCTGCCGCGGCGAGATCGACGTGCACGGGGCGAGCACGGGGTATTGCCCCCGCTGCCGCGTGCCGCTCCGCCCTCCGGCGCCGACGAGCGCCGGGGCAGCGGACGACGCGCCGACGCGCCTCGCGCCGCCGCCGTTCGCGCGAGCGGCCGCCGCTCCCGCCGCCCCGTCGGACCGTCTCGCGAGAGCAGCCGAGCAGGCCACGGACGCCGACCTCGCCCTCGAGGTGAGGCGCGCGCGCACCGACCAGGCGCGGGCGTTCGGGCACTTCGTCCTCCTCTCGGAGCTCGGGAAGGGAGGCATGGGAGTCGTGTACCGCGCCTGGAACGACCGCCTGCGCCGGGTCGTCGCGGTGAAGACGCTCCTCGAGGGAGGCGACGCCGAGAAGGACCTGATCGAGCGCTTCCGTCGCGAGGCCGAGGCGGTGGCGCGCCTCCGCCACCCGAACATCGTCTCGGTCCACGAAGCGGGCGAGCTCTGCTGGCGGCACTACATGGCCTGGTCGAACCGCGGCCTCGCCCGGGCGCAGAGGGGCGAGAAGGAAGCCGCGAGAGCGGACCTCGAGCGCTCTCTCGAGCTCGAGCCCGAAGGCGCGAACGCCGACGCGGCCCGGAAAAAGCTCGAGGAGCTTCGCCGTGACTGACCGCATGATCCGGGCGTCTCGTCCACTCCGTCAGACTCCTGGTGGAGACGAGTCGACGTCGCCGAGCCGCATTCGCAAGTAGCCCGGAGGCCGCTTCCCGCGGCCGGCCGGTCGTGCTCGATCTCCTCGGGCGGAGTCCAGACGAGCTTGCCGTCGCGCGAGACGGCGATCGGTTTCAGGCGCTGCTCGTGTCTCCGGATCGCCTCGCGGATCGCCCCCTCGACCGCGCGGTCGATCCCGGCGCCCTCCTCGAAGACCCGATCGATGACGTGGAGGCAAGGTAGGTCCTGGCGCCTCGGCGTCGGCTAGAATCGCCGCTCCATGGGCGGGGAGCGGAAGAGCTGGCGCGTCGTCATCCTGGCGCTCGTGGCCGCGTGGCTCGGGTGGGGGTTCGACGTCTTCGACGGGCTCCTCCTCTCTTACGTGGCGACGCCGACGCTCAACACGCTCCTCGCGAAGGCCGTCGTCGGGCCCGCCGGCGAGACGATCCTCGAGAAGCCCGACCAGGAGACGCTGAACGCCTCGATCGCTTACCTGAACTCGCTCCTGCTCGTCGGGTGGGCGATCGGAGGGATCCTGTTCGGGAGACTCACGGACCGCCTCGGGCGCACGAAGACCCTGCTGCTCACGATGCTCCTCTACGCCGGAGCGACGGCGCTCTGCGCGGCGAGCCCGAACCTCGCGTTCTTCGTCGTCTGCCGGGCGCTCGCGAGCCTCGGGATCGGCGGCGAGTGGGCCGCGGGAGCGTCCCTCCTCGCGGAGGTCGTGAGCGAGCGCGGCCGTCCCCTCGCGGGAGCGCTCCTCTTCACGGCGTCTCCCATGGGAATGTGGTTCGCGTCGAAGGTCGATCGGTTCGTCGTCAAGGGAGTCTTCCTGAACGACCCGCAAGGCTGGCGCTACGCGTTCCTCCTCGGGCTCGTGCCGGCCGCGTTCGCGTTCGCGATCCGCATCTTCGTGGAGGAGCCCGAGCGCTGGAAGGAGCACAAGGCCGAGCCCGCGCGCCTGTCCGAGCTCTTCGCGAAGGACCTGCGCCGGAAGACGCTCACGGCGCTCGGAGTCGCGACGGTCTGCCTCGTGGGCTGGTGGGGGATCAACGGCTTCATACCGAAAGTCATGGAGGACTGGTGCAAGACCGCGGGAGTCGCCGAGGCAGCGAGGCCCGCGCTGAAAGACGGCGGGAACGACTTCTTCATCCTCGGCTCGGTGATCGGGACGCTCGTGACCGTGCCGCTCGCCGTGACCGCCGGGAGGAAGCTCACGTTCGCGCTCTATTTCCTGGGAGCGCTCGCCGCTTCCGGGTTCGCGTTCGGCTCGGAGCTCCTCCTGGGAACACAGCTCTCGCTCGAAGCGCGGCTCCGGGCGCTGTCTCTCGTCGGCTTCTTCGTCTTCGGCGTCTTCGGGCTGTTCCCGTTCTATTTGCCCGAGCTGTTCCCGACGCGCCTTCGCGGGACGGGCTCGGGGTTCTGCTACAACACGGGCCGCCTCGTCACGGCCGTGGGAGTCTTCGGGATCGGAAAGCTCCAGGCCCAGCTCGGCCTCACGCGAGCCGTCCTCTGCGCGAGCGCGATCTACGTGCTCGGCCTGATCGTGCTGCCTCTCGCGGTCGAGACGAAGGGCGCATCGCTCGAGTAGCTCGCGTCGCTCTCAGAAGTCGTCGGCGTCGAGCGAACGGCCGTTCCAGGAAGCATCGAGCGCCTCGAGCAGGCGCACGAAGCGAGGCGCGAGAGCCTCGGGCGGAGGGTAAGCGCTCGACTCGGCTTTCCCGAACGCGAGGTCGAGCATCTCCGTGCGGATGATCCCGGGATTCACGGCGACGACGGCGATCCCTCGAGGGACCTCGAGCGCGACGCTCCGGGTGAGGCCCTCCACGGCCCACTTCGAGGCGACGTAAGGCGCGACCTCCGCCTCCGCCGAGCGGCCCCAGCCCGAGGAGAGGTTCACGCACGCCCCGCGCTTCCTCGCGACCATGACCGCGAGCGCTTCTCTCAGGAAAGCGACCGTGCCGAGGACGTTGACCTCGAGGACGCGCCTCCAGTCCTCGATCGGGGTCTCGAGGAGCGGCGCTCGGGTGAGGACTCCGGCGTTGTTCACGAGGAGGTCGAGCGTCGAGAAGGCGCTCGCGGCGGCGGCGACGGCGCGACGGGCCGTCTCGGGCGAGGCCACGTCGCCCGCGACGACGATCGCTTCTCCGCCTCGCTCGCGCGTGCGAGCGGCCGTCTCCTCGAGCGCCCTCTCGTCGCGCGCGACGAGCGTGAGGCGAGCCTTCTTCTCTCCCAGAGCGGGCGCGAGCGCCGCCCCGATCCCGCGGGACGCGCCCGTCAAGACCACCGAGGCGCCCTCGAGCTTCACCCTAGAGGCCGACGAACCGCCGGAGCAAGGTCAGGTAGTCGAAGAAGCCCTCGGCGTCGAAGAGCTGCATCTTCGCCGCCCGCCCGAAGCGGACGGCGTCGTTCGGGCGCACCGGCTTCGCCTTCTTCGCCTCGAGCTTCGCGTCGTTCACGTAGGTGCCGTTCGTCGAGCCGTTGTCCACGAGAGTGAGGCCGTCCTTCGTGACCGCGAAGCGCGCGTGCCGCTTCGAGACCTCGGCATCCTCGATGCACACGTCGTTGTCGCGCGAGCGGCCGACGAGGATGTCCTTCTCCTGGTTCGCGCCGGTCTTCACGACCTTGTAGACCTTGGCGTCGCGCGCGGCGATCGACGCCCGCCTGAGCGCGGCGGCGTCGTTGTAGACGGTCGGGGCGTTCGCGACGTCGCCCGTGCCGACCGCGTTCATGAGCTGATCGGTCTGCTGCTCGATCGTCACGAGGAACGAGTAGGCGTTCTCCTTCAAGAACGTTTCGCGTTCGAGTGAGCCCTGGGCGAGAGCATCGAGGTAGGCGCCGACGTTGTCCATGCTTCGCGGGCGGCCTCGCAGGTCCCGAAAGCTTACCTGGAAATCCCGCGTCGCGCGACCGTACGTTGCCGTCGGGCTCGACGCGTCGTCGAGCTCGTGGAGGGAGGCCGGCATCGGCTCACTTCCCGAGGAGCGCTCGCGGGAAGATGTTTCCCGGGGCGAGGACGGCCGCGGGATCGAGGGCGCGCTTCACGGCCGCCATGTCGCGCAAGGCTTCCTCCCCGTAGAAGCGGCGGAGGAGCTCCTGCTTGACCGGGCTCTTCCCGACTCCGTGCTCGGAGAGAGGAGCGCCGCCGAGCCTCTTCGCGACCTCGCCCAGCTCGAGGAGGGCTTCCTCGCCCGAGCGCGTCTCCCGCTCGCTCCGCGCGAGGACGTTCGGGTGGAGGTTCCCGTCGGACGAGTGCCCCCAGATCGCGGACGCGAGGCCGCGCTTCGAGAAGGCCTCGCGGTAGAGGGAGAGCATCTCGCCCAGGCGCCCCACGGGCACGACCATGTCTCCCGCGACCTTCTTGATCCCGGGGTCGGCCCGCTTCCTCTCGGCGACGAGCTCGTTCACGGTCTCGGGGACGATCTCTCGCACTCGCCCGATCGCGCGGCGGCCGCGCTCGTCCGAGGGGAGCGCCATGAGCACGTCGTCTCCCGCCTCGTGTCGCGCCAGGAGAGAGCCGAGGCGAGAGAGCGCGGCGCTCCTCCCGCTCGACTCCTTGCCGGAGAGACCGGCGCCGAGCGCGCTCGCGGCGAGGTCGTCGTCCAGGGCTTCCGGGAGCTCCTGCTCCCAGAGAACGAAGCAGCCGCCGTCCGAGGGGAAGGCGATCCCCGGCTCCTGCTTGCCTCTCTCTTTCAGTAACGAGAGAGAAGCCGAGTCGATGAACTCGATCGCGCGGACGTCCACTCCCGCGGGGTCGCGCGAGCGCCAGGTCGTCTCGCTCGCTTCTCTCACCGAAGCGGTGAACGCGAGCGCGGCGCGCTCGCTCGGGAAGGATGCGAGGCCCGTGACGACGCAGGCGGGCAAGGGAGCGAGGCCGAGCTCGATCTCCGTGACGACGCCGAGCGTGCCCTCGGAGCCCACGAAGAGATCGACGAGGTCGAGCCCGTCTCTCACGTGATATCCGCACGCGATCTTCTTGAGAGCGGGCGTCCGGTAGCGCGGGAGAGGGACCGTCGCGACGCTCCCGTCCGTTCCAAGGACCTCGAAGCCCGCGGGAGACGCGAGCACCTCGCCCCGCCGGAGCGCGAGCACGTCGCCCGAGGCGAGGACCGCCCTGAGAGCGAGCACCCACGGCCTCACGGGCCCGTGCTTGAACGTCGCGGCTCCCGCGGCGTTCGTCGAGACGGCGCCTCCCGCGCAGCAGAGGTCGTAGGTCGGCACGGGAGGGAACCAGAGCCCGCCGGGCGCGAGGTGCTCGTTCAGGTCGCGGAGCCGGACGCCCGGCTCGACGACGACGCTCGCGCTTCCGCCGGAGCGCCGGACCTCGAGGATCCGGTCGAGCTTCTCCGTGGAGAGGACGATGTCTCCTCGGGGAGTCGCTCCCGCGGTGAGGGAGCTGCGCGCTCCCTGCGGCATGAGCGAACGGCCCTCGCGCGAGGCGAGGCGGACGAGCGCGGCGACCTCGCTCTCGCTCGCGGGGCGAGCGACGCCCGCCGCGTTCCCGCGGGAACGCGCGGCGTCCTCCTCGTAGGTCGCGAGAGCGTCGCGCTCGGTCGAGATCGCGGGAGCGCTCTCTCGACCGGTCGTGCGCGGGCGCTCGGCGCGGACGCGGTGGCTCATGGCTCCATTAGAACTCGCCCGGAGCGCGAGAGCGCGCCCGTCGGGTATCGTCGCGGCATGGAAGACGCGACGAGCCCTCTCGACCTCGTCTCGGCTTACA
>JACQDU010000279.1 GCA_016200955.1 bacterium | reverse complement strand
GGCTGAAGCATAGCCCATGGGACTGACACGGAAGGGGGGGGTTTTGCGAGCGAATCAAAGTTGATGGAGAAGTACCAGCGCTTCGGGGGGGTCCTCGCGACGGCCAGCGTCGTCTGGGCAGAGCTGCTGACGGGATGCCGCGGCCTGCCCGCATCAGCGAAGCGCAGGAACGTCGAGGCCTTCCTCGCCGAGGTCGCGGCGTCGGTTCCCATCCTCCCCTACGACCGCGAGGCTGCCGACTGGCACGCGGCGGAGCGGGTGCGGCTCGCCAGGATGGGGACGCCCGCACCCTTTGCGGATGGGCAGATCGCGGCGATCGCCAAGGTTGATTCCGCCGTAAGAACCCCGGTTCTGAGGGGTAAGGCTCCCCCGCCAGTGAGGGGCTGACGGCTACGAGGCGATGACGGGACGGGTGGGCGGAGGGGCGAGCTGTGGTGCAGTTCGGCGCATGCACCTCACCTGGAACGAATATGCCCTCTCGAACCTCATTGCGTGGTTGCGTGGTTGCTTCCGTGCGCAGTGTTCATCGGACTGCCATCGCTGGGATGACCGCTCCCGCGCTACGCGCGCGGAGAAGGAGCGCGCGGATCATTCGCTTGAAGTTGCAGGCAATTGCCTTGAGATAGATGACAAGCCGCACTCGGATTCGACCGCGGACGCGGAGCCTCCCGAGTCCGTGGCTGCGCTTGAGCTCGGAGTTGGTCGCCTCAATCCCGGCGCGGCAGGCATAGCGCTCCTTGAACTGCGGCGTGGCTTGCTCGGTGCGGCGCTGCTCGAGCGTGGTCTTCGTGAGGTTCACAGTGATCGAGTAGGTTTCCTCGTCGCGGGAGAGTCGAGCCGGGCATTGCTGAAAGAACGGACAGCGCTCGCAGCCTGAGCGGGCGAAGTGAAGCTCGACACGGTTCTCGTTCCCGTTCACTGGTAACTGTCGAATCGCCACCTCTCCGGCCGGGCAGAGCGTCAGTTCTCCACAGGGGTCCACCTTGAAGTCGATCGGAGAGAGCGATTGCGAGGGTGCGGGGCGAGCTTTGTCCACATTATCCACAGGCGCCGAGCCGGCCACGGGAGCGACGAGTTCCGTTCCCATCCGCGCGGCAGCAAGCCCGTTCTCGACGGAGCCATAGGTGGTGTCGGCGACGAGCTCTGTTGGCTTGATCTCCCGCTCTGCGAGCGACGCGAGGACCGGGACCGTCTGCGAAGCGTCGCTCCCGCTCGACGGAGTCACGTCGACGTGCGTGATGATCTCGACCTCGTTGCGCTCGTCGGTCGTCTCCGCGACCTGGACCTCGTAGCCCTTGCCCTTGTGCCCGCTGTACGTGACGTCGACGTCGTGGGGCGACTGAAGCGAGTCGCTCGCGATCGTCTTCGGCTCCTTCAGCGCTACCGGGACCGCCTCCTCCATCGCGTCGTCGTCGTCCTCCCCTGCCTTCGTCTTCGCCTTCGTGATCTCGCACTGATCCTCGAAAAGCCGCTCGAGAACCACGTATTCCTCGAGCTTCGAAGCAGCGGTCTCTCGCATGGCTTCGAGAAGGCGGTAGACGTCACGCGCGCACACGGCGAGCCGGCGCTTCGAGTCGCTCGAGCGCGCGTCCTCGTACTTCGTCGGCTTCCCGTCCTTGAGGTAGCGCCCGCGGAGCGTCTCGGGCACCTTGCGGAAGAGCCGCGGGTGGTGCGACTGCAACGCGCGGAGGAAGACGCGAATCGTCTCGCAGAAGAGGCCGAGACGGGTGAGCCTCGCGATGTTCGAAGTGATGTGGGTCGAGTCGAGCCTCTGCCTTGCAGTCTGCGTCCCGAGCGTCTCGAGGATCTTCGTCGTCGTGTCCTCGAAGGCGAGGCGGCCGCCGTCGTGGGCCATAAGCCGCGCCCGGAAGTTGTGGAGCGTCTTCTGGCAGAGGTGCGCTTCCTCGGGCGTCAGGCGGAGCGCGTGCTGCCAGAGGAGGTTGAACTCGAGATGCTCGAGAGCCTCCCGGTCCGTCAGGTCAAGGAGCTCCTTCAGGACCAGGGTCCCGAGAACCACCTGCACCGGCTGGTTCGGCCGCCCGTTGTCCTCGCAGAACATCGGAGCGAAGCGAGACTCATCGATCAGCGAGAGCGCCTTCGACCGGAACACCGCCGCCCACGTCTGGTCGAGGCGCTTGCGCTTTTCCTCGGGGATCAGGTTGCTCGACTCGAACAGCTGTCCGTTCGCATCGCGCTTCCGGAACATGCAGGGCCTCGGCTCGGGACCGTCTCTTCAGCGACGAGATGCACGGCTGAAGCATAGCCCATGGGACTGACACGGAAGGGGGGGGTTTTGCGAGCGAATCAAGCTTGGTGTGGAGGCTCTTCGCGTAGGTCTGCATGATCCTCTCCCTCTGCGGCGCACCCGCGCCTCGCGCTTGTCTGTCGTCGCAGGACGCGCTCCAGCTCCGCTCGAGAATCGGGGCTTCGACCGTGTCGCGAGATACGCGCGGCAGGCTGAGTGTCGGCTGCACCACAACGTCGCTTGCGACCTTCGCGCAGGCGGAGCTTGAGCGCTGAGTCGCGCGCGTCCGCGCGCTCTCGGCGGAGCACCAAAGCGTGCTCGCGAACACAGCCGGATTTGACGTTGTGGTGAGGCCACGGCCGCTACTCCCCGTCTTCCGGGATCGTGACCCACGCCTTCCGACCGTTGACGACCGCGCGGTGGAGCTCGATGCCGCCGCGGGTGCGTACGGAGACCGGCTCGCCGTCCTCGTCGCGCTTGAGCACCTCGCCCGCCGGCGTCGAGCCAACCTGAGGGTTCTCGGGGTCAGCGTGGAGGTAGCCGGCGGAGATGGACGCTTCGAAGTCGCGGAGCGGGAAAGCCATCCACGCGCGCGTGAGCTCGTCGCGCGCAGCGTAGTCGAGGTGCCGCGCCTCGGTGTCGAGGGTCTTCCGAATCCTGGTCATCTTCTGGGCGCTGGTCATGGTTCGACCTCCTACTGAATCCGCTCGCCGTTGAAGAACACGGCCACGAGCACGTCAAGCCTCGACCCGGCCGGCGTACATGACCTTGGCCGCAGAGGAAGCAGGGGCGGGCGGACGACCCGCCCCTGCACGTCGCGGATCGCCCGCCGCCTCACGACCCCGTTCCGGCGCCGACGAGCGCGCGGAGCCGATTGCTCAACGAGCCGCCCTTGTTGCCAATGGCCTCCCGCGGTCCGAGATGCTTGTCCGTGTAGGCGTACGCGGCCTTGTTGATCGAGGCGCGCACGGTCTCGATCGGCACGACCTCCTCGCTCTCGGGTTCTTACGCCGACATCGGCGTAACGCCCGTTATGCCGAGCGGCCGATTATGCCGCTGACCGACCGGGCGGCGCTCGC
>JACQDU010000024.1 GCA_016200955.1 bacterium | reverse complement strand
CGCGGGACGTCACCCCGTGCTCGATGCGGTCCGCTCGGGCGAGCCCTTCGTGCCGAACGATCTCTTCCTGGAAGACCGGGAAGCGTGCTCTCCGTCTCCCATCGAGAAAGACAACGAGAGGAGCGAGGAGCCCGGCGCTCCCGCGGACCAGGGCGACGGCGAGAAGGGACGCATCATCGTCGTCACGGGCCCGAACATGGCGGGGAAGTCGACGTGGATCCGGCAGGCGGCGCTCCTCGTGCTCCTCGCGCAGACGGGCAGCTTCGTGCCCGCCGAGAGCGCGGAGGTCGGCGTCTGCGACCGGATCTTCGCGCGCGTCGGAGCGGCCGACGACCTCGCGCGCGGGCTCTCGACGTTCATGGTCGAGATGACCGAGACGGCGAACATCCTCCGCCACGCGACCGAGCGGAGCCTCGTCGTCCTCGACGAAGTCGGCCGCGGGACGAGCACCTACGACGGCGTGAGCGTCGCGTGGGCGATCGTCGAGCACCTCGCTGACGTCGTGCGCTGCCGCGCGCTGTTCGCGACGCACTACCACGAGCTCACCGGCCTCGCGCGCACGCGGCCGCTCGTCGCGAACCGGACGTGCGCCGTCGAGGAGAGCCGGGGCGAGGTCGTCTTCCTGCGGAAGATCGTCCCGGGAGGAGCGGACCGGAGCTACGGCCTCCACGTCGCGCGCCTCGCGGGCGTTCCGGCGCCCGTGATCGAGCGCGCGAAGGAGATCCTCGCCGGGCTCGAGGCAGGATCGTTCGACGCTCTCCGCGCGCGAGCGCCCGGCGAATCGGAGGGAGCTCCCGCGGCTCGGCTCCCGCTCTTCGCGAGGCCGGAGGAGAGGATCGTCGCGCGGCTCGCCGCGATCGATGTCTCGCGCACGACGCCTCTCGAAGCGCTCCTGCTCCTCGAGGAGCTGCGGGCCCTCGCGACCTAGCGGTCCGCTCGGCCCGGAAGACGGATCCGACGAGAAGCCCGCGCCTCCTCGCTCACGTGAGCGGCCGCGCCCCGCTCGTGCGCGTCTCGCGCGCGGGAGAGTACAGTCGCGGCATGGGGATCGTCGTCCGGCCGGTCGAGCGCCGCGAGGTGGAGGCCGTCGTCCGGCTCCGGTCCGCTCTCTGGCCGAGCACGAGCGCCTCCGAGCACGCCCGGGAGCTCGAGCTCTTGCTCGCGGGAACGCCTCCGAGCACGCTCCCGCTCACCACGCTCGTCGCGGTCGACGAGCGGCGACGTCGTCGGCTTCGCCGGGGTCGGGCTCCGCTCTCACGCGGATGGCTGCGACGCGACGACGAGTTGACGGCTCCCTTGACCCAGTCGCGCTCGCGCGCGAGAGCGAGGAGGACGAGCGCTCTGGGCTCGCTCGACCGGACGCGCTTCGCCTTCTCGACGCGCCGGGCGGTCACACGTGCTCCCGCGCTCGCGTTCATGGGAGCCCCCCTCCGATCTCTCCCAGTTACGCGCGCGAACATGACGGGACGATGATCGCGCGGCGATTCCCACGAGCCCTCCGACTTTCCGCGACTCAGGCCGCGGGCGCTTCGTCGTGGAGGGGCTTCTTCGCGAAGACGAGCATCGCGAGCGGCACGACCACGAGCGTGAAGACGGTCGAGAGGGAGAGACCGCCGATCACCGCGACCGCGAGCGGCTTCTGGAGCTCCGCGCCAGCTCCCAGGTTCAGCGCGAGCGGGAGGAGCCCCATGATCGCCGTGAGCGACGTCATGAGGATCGGCCTCAGCCGAACGCGCCCCGCGCGCACGAGCGCGTCCTCGAGCGAGAGCCCTTCTCCCCGGAGGCGCTCGGTGTAGTCCACGAGGAGGATCCCGTTCTTCACGACGAGCCCGACGAGCATGATGAGGCCCATGAAGGACGAGATGTTGAGAGGCAGCCCCGTGAGCCGGAGCGCGAGCAGCCCTCCCACCTGGCTGAACGGCAGCGCGAGGAAGATCACGAGCGCTCCCGCGAAGGAGCCGAACTGCGCGACGAGGAGGACGAGCACGAGGAAGGTGCCGAGCCCGAGGACGAGGGCCATGTTCGCCCGCGCCTCCTTCGCGCTCGCCGCCTGGCCGGCGAAGACCTGGTGCGCGCCCTCGGGGAGCGGGAGGTCGGCGAGCGCCTTCTCGACGGCCGCCGCCGCCGTGCCGAGGTCCGTGCCCTCGATGCTCGCCGTGAGGATCGCCACGGGCTGCTGGTTCTCTCGCGTGAGCTCGTTTTGGTTCGAGAGCTCCTGCCGGCTCGAGAGGACCGAGATCGGGAACGTCTTCCCGTCCTTCTCGATGGGCAGGCCCTCGATCCAGCGCTCGTCCTGGCGGACGGGGTCGGGCCAGCGCACGCGCACGGGGACGAGACGATCGCTCCTCCGGATCTTCGTCGCCTCGACCCCGAGGAGAGAAGCCCGGGCTCCTTGCTCGACGTCGTCGGTGCTGACGCCGCGCCTCGCCGCGAGCGCAGGATCGACGCGGAAGAAGATCTCCGGGCTCCCGAACGAGGCGCCGCGCGAGAGGTCCACGAGGCCGGGCACGGACGCGAGGCGCTTCCGCGCGCGCGCGATCGCGCCCGCGAGCGCGCGGTGGTCGCGGCCGAAGATCTTCACCTCGATCGGCTTCGCCTCGCCCGAGAGGTCGTTGAGCGTGTCCTGCATGAGCTGGACGAACTCGAGGTCGAGCTGCGGGACCTTCTTCGTCAGGTATCCGCGCAGGCGCTCCATGACCTCGGGGCCGGTCGCCTTGCGCTCGGCCTTGGGCCTGAGCGAGACGAGGAAGTCTCCCTTCCACGCCTCGGTCGCGAAGAGGCCGAGCTCCTGGCCGGTCCTGCGAGAGAACACGGCGATCTCCGGCGCGAGAGACGTGTCCACGAGAGCGACCTCGATCTCGCGCACGCGCTTGTCCGTCTCCGGGAGCGCGGTCCCGACGGGAGCCTTGTAGTCGAGGACGAACGACCCCTCGTCCATGTCGGGGAGGAAGCCGGTCTTCACTCCTCCTCCCCATGGGCCCGGGATCACGGCCATGCCCGCGAGGACGAGCACGAGGAGAAGCGAGGTCCACCCGAGCTTTCTCCACCGGAGGAGCACGCTCGCGACGCGCCCGTAGAGCTCTCCCAGCCGGTCGCTCTCCTGACGCGGGCCCTCGCCGCCGCCGAGCGGCCCGAGCGCCATGACCGGCATGAGCGTGAGCGAGATCCCGAGCGAGAGGATGATCGCGAGCGCGAGAGTGAGCGAGAGCGCCTTCATGAATTGCCCGTAGACTCCCTCGAGGAGGACGAGCGGAGCGAAGACGACGATCGTCGTGAGAGAGCTCCCGATCACCGCTCCCGCGACCTCGCGCACCGAGCGGTCGACGGCCAGAAAGCGCCCCTCGCCCCGCGCGCGGTGGCGCGCGATGCACTCGATCACGACGATCGCGTCGTCCACGACGAGCCCGATCGCGATCGCGATCCCTCCGAGGCTCATGAGGTTCAAGGTGAGCCCGAAGAGCGGCATGAGAGCGAACGTGCCCAGGATCGCGAGCGGGGAGAGCACGCCGCCGATCACGATCGCGTCGCGGACTCCCTCGAGCGAGGCGTTCACGAGGTCGTCCTGGTCGTAGACCTTCCTGAGCCGCACGACGTCTCGCGGGAGAAGGCCCTCCATCTCCTCGACGACTCCCTTGACTCCCAGGGAGAGCTCGGTCACGCGGCCTCCGGCTCTCATGAAGACGTTCACGACCACGGCGTCGCATCCGTCTCCCGTGATGACCGACGTCTTGTCGGCGACGCTCTCCTTGATCGTCGCGAGCTCGGAGAGGCTGACGACCTTTCCCCGGGAGAGCGGGACGGCGACCGACTCGAGCTCCTCGAGCGAGCGAAGCTGGCCCGTGACGAGCACCTGGTAGCGCTTGCCGTCCTTGTCGAGGCGCCCCACGACGCCGACCTTGTTCGACTTGTCGACGGCCAAGACGAGGTCCGCGATGTTGAGACCGCGCGCCGCGAGCGCGGCCGGGCTCGCCTCGATGACGATCTCGTGCACGTCGGCCGACTGGACGGTCACGAGGAAGACGTCGCGCAGGCGCGCGAGGCGCGGCTTGAGCTCGAGAAGCGCCCAGTCGTTCAGGTCCGCCGTCTCCTTGAAACGGCCCGACGCCTTCTTGGCATCGAGCGTCACGTGATACGAGATGACGGGGAAGATCGACGGCGTCTGCCGCTCGACCGTCAGGTGGAGGTCGGGCGGGAGCTGGGACTGCGTCTGCCCGATGCGCGCCCGCACCTCCTGGAGCGCCTGCACCATGTCGGTCGCGGGCTCGAAGTCGATGCTCATCTCGCACGCGCCGCGGAGCGTCTTCGAGCGCACGCGCCGGATCCCCTGGACGATCGAGACGGCCTGCTCGAGCGGGCGCGTGATCGAGAGCTCGATGTTCTCGACGGAGTCCTCGCCCGCCTCGGCGATCACGGAGATCCGGGGGAAGGCGACGTCGGGATAGATCCCCGATGCAAGCCGCCCGAGCGCGAGCCCTCCCGCGAGCGCGAGCGCCGCCGCACCGAGATAGACGAGCCTCCGGTGACGGTAGAGGACGTGCGAGATCACCGCTCGTCCGCCTGCTCGACCTCGACCTCGGTCCCGTCGGGGAGGTTGTAGCCGCCCTCGACGACGACGCCATAGTATTGCGCGGGGAGCTCCGCCTCGATGCCGACGCGCTCGCCGTCGCGCACGAGGACGCGGACCGGGACCTTCTTGACGACCTCGATCGGCCCCTTGCTCTCGTCGCGATCTGGCTCCCGGACCAGGCAGAGGATCACCGTCCTGTCCTGGTCCTGGACGACCGCCGCTCGCGGCACCGCGAGCGCCTCGACGCTCTCGAGCGAGATCTGAGCCGTGAGCGGCGTCCCCGGCGCGATCGGCGAGGGCGCATCGAGGATCGAGGCGCGGAGGAGCCGGTATCCATCCGCGGAGACGGCGCTCGCCATGCCCTCGACCTTCGCTCGCCCGAGCTCGGTCGTGCCCGCGAGGAGGCGGACCTCCGCTCCGAGCGCGACGCGGCTCGCGTTCTCCGCGGCCAGGTAGAGCACGGCGTCCACGGCGCCCGGCTGGACGAGGCGGACGAGCTGGTTCGAGGCGTCCACGGCTTGCCCGGGGACGGCGTCGAGCTCGGCGATCGTCGCGTCGATGTCCGCGCGGAGGACGGAGAAGCTCTCCTGGAGCCTGGCGAGGTCGACGTCGGCCCGGGCCTGGTCCCTCCGAGCCTCGAGCCGGAGGCGCTCCTCGCGCTGGACGCCGTGGCGCGACTTCTCGAGCTGGAGGACCGCGGCGCAGGCGCGGAGGCTCGTCACCTCGGCGGTGGCCTCCGCTTCCTGGAGCGCGCGGAGCGAGATGAGCCCTTGCTCCGCGAGGTCGCGCTGACGCACGAGCACGCGCGCGCTCTGGATCGCATCGGCCCTCGCCTGAGCGAGGGCGACCTCGAGCGAGGCGATCTCGCTCTCGAGGACGCCGCTGTTCGCCTTCGCCAGCTCCGCCTCGGCCTCGGCGAGAGCGCCCTCGGTCTTCTTCCTCGCCGCGACGAGCGGACGCGCGTCGAGCGTGACGAGGACCTCGCCCCTCGTCACCCTGTCGCCCTTCCGGTGCGCGACCTCGGAGACGACTCCCGCGGCGCGGGCCGTGAGGATCCTCTCGTTCGCCGGCTGCGCCTGCGCGACGCCGAAGCAGACCAGGCGGCGCTGGAGGACTTCTCTCCTGATCTTCGCGACGCGAACGCGAGGGTGGGCCTCGGGCGCCTCGGGCTTCTCCGCCGCGGGAGCGGCCGCGGGCTTCATCGACCGACCGAGCGCGAACCCTCCGCCCACGCCCGCGAGGACGAGGACGAGGACGGCGGCGGCTCCCAGGACTCGCTTCATGCTCACTCCGGGCGAGAGAGCCTACCGCGCGCCGCCTCGAACACAATGCGACCTCACGGTCTACGGGACCGAGATGAACGCAGGATGAGCGAGCGAGGCGAGGGGCTGCTTCAGCACTCGCCGAAGGCGAACGCGGTGATGCAAGAATTCACTCGCGCCTTGCGGCCCGGAGACACGTCGGTCGAGAGAGCCTCCGCCGCAAGGCGCTAGTGATTTCCTGGCGCGAAGACGAGGACGTTCACTTGGGCCGAAGGCCCTCGTGAATTCCATCCGAGAGAGGAATGTCTCGGCCGGCGCCATCAGCGCGTTGGCCCAAGCCCGCTGGAGCACAGCGGCGCAGCCAATGGACACTGGTAGGCTCGACATCGGGTGATGCCAGAGCCGTGTTCGCGCTGCGTGTGGCGACTTTCTTCGCCCCCGCCCCTACCGTCCGCGCGACGAGGAACGGCGCGGTCCCTTGATCGCGACCGGTCACGGTCGGTTTGCCGGCGCCTGCAGCGAGAACGAGATGGTCGAAACCGAGCCCGCCGGACTCGATCGTGAGCTTGACGCCCGTCCTCGTGAACGCAACGGTCCCGACCGTGTCGCCGTCGAGCTGCACCTTCGCCCGGCTCGCGACCGTGAGAGAGGCGTCGTTCCCCTTCGCGCGGAGCGAGTCGCCCGCGTGCAGGAGATCGCCGGCCGCGAGCGCGTGCCACTTCCCGTCCTTCTTCTTGACCTCGATCGGACCCGAGAGTCCCTCGACGGCGCAGGCGAGAACGGGCTCGTCCGTGCGCTTCGGGCCGCCGTCCTGCCGGCCGACCACGTCCTTGGGCTGCTTCTCGTCCGGGCCCTTCGGGTCCGGGCCCTTCGGGTCCGGGCGCCTGGCGATATCCGGCCCGCCCGTCTTCGGGGCGCCGACCCCGCGGGGAGCGTGACGGCCGTCGTCCTCCTCGGGCTCGGCCTCGGGAGGGTTCTGGTCGACGACCGGGCTCTCGGCGGGAGTCTCGGCGGGCGTCCGGGTGTCGGGGGACGGCGTCTCGCGCGGCGCGATGGGAGGAGCTTCTCTCGGGTCGCGCGGCGCCGGGCTCTCTCGAGTCGACGGAGGAGCCGGCGGCACGACCGGAGTCGGGGCGCTCGGCTTCTCGGCGACCGGAGCCTCGACCGTCGTCGTCTCGCGGAAGGCGATGAGGCCCACCGCGACCAGGAGTGCGGCGGCCGCCGCGATCCAGAAGCCCATCCCGAGTCCCGCGATGGGAGAGGCCGGGACGGCCGCGTACCGCCCGGTCGTCCGCTGCGAGCGACGGCGGCCGCTCGCCGTGAGCTTGCTCATCTGGGCGTCGGCCGACTCGGCGCGCGCGAGGGCGACGCGGCGTCTCACCGCATCGAGCGCGGTCTCGGGAACGTCGCCCTTCTCGAAGGCGGAGAGGACGGCGGGCGAGGAGGCGATCGCGGACGAGCCGCGACAGAGCGCGCAGCGCGCGACGTGCTCCTCGATCTTCGCTCGAGCGTCTTCCTCGAGCGCGTGTTCGGTCCAGGCGGCGAGGTCGGCGGGCGAGGGGCACTCGGAGTCGGCGTCGGTGTCGCCGGCGGTCTCGAGCGCCGCGCGCACGAGGCGCTCGTTGCGCTCGAGCTTCGACTGGAGCTTGCGGCAAGAAGCGCATGCCTCGAGGTGAGCGAGGACGCTCGCGCGCTGATCGGCAGCGGAGCCGTCGTGGCTTCCCGCGACGTCGAGGGTCCCTTCCACGAGCGAGCGGACGAGGTCCTTGGGGCAATCTTGGCTCACGTCTTCCGTCTTCCCTGTCGATCGGGTGAGAAGCGGGAACGTCGATGACTCTGTGCCCGCGAGAGAGGGGCGTGTGACACGAAATCGGGGGGTGCGACGAGAGCGCCCGCCGCCCGCAACTCCCGGGACGTCAAATGTCTGGATCGCTCCCGTCGGTTGACACGCCGCGTCTCGCGAGTCTCTCTTTGAGACGGGCCCTGGCGCGCGCGATCTTCGTCCCGACTCCCGTGACCGCGAGGCCGGTCACGGCCGCGATGTCCTTGTAGCTCCGCCCATCGAGGTAGAAGAGCGTGAGGAGGAGCTTGTCCGATCCCGAGAGCTCCGCGATCGTCTCGACCATGAGGCTCGCTCTCTCGGCGGCCTGGACGTTCTGGGCGGGGTCCGGCTCGCCCGTGCGAGGAGCGCGCTTCTCCTGCTCGCCCTTCCGGTCGACCGCCTTTCCGTGGCGGAGCCGGTCCCGGAGCACGCGGAAGGCGCGGCGCGTGGCGACGACGGAGATGAACGTCGCGAGGCCCGACTCCCCGCGGAAAGAGCGCAGCGTCGCTCCCCCCTCCGCGGCGAGGATCTCGAAGGAGTCCGCGAGCAGCTCCTCCTCGAGCGCGGGGTCGGACCCGTGGCCGCGCTGCCTGAGGGCGGCCTTCACTCCCGCGAGGGCGCCGCCCGAGTAGTCGCGGACGAGCCTCTCCCACGCCGCATCCTTTCCTTCGATGCAGGCGCGGACGAGCTCGCCTTCTTCCTCGCGCGAGGCGACCGGGCTCATGGGCGCGAGATCATAACTCGCACGCCAAGCGCGACCCGGCCTACTTCTTCTTCGTGTTCGTCTCCCCGTTCTTCTTGGCGTTCTCGCTCACTGCGATCCCGACCGCGATCCCGGCGAACATGAGGATGAAGAGGATCACGAAGAGACAACCGCAGATCCCCGGGAGCTGCTGCGCCGGCCGCGCCATGGGGTTCCCGCCGGCTTGCTCCGCGCCCGCGGCCGCGAAGGGAGCGCCCGCGACCTCGAACGAGTCCTTGTCCGTGATCACGGCCTGCGGGATGAGCGCGGGCGACTCGGGCTTCATGTCGGGAGCGAGGACGATCGCGGTGCCCACCGCGAAGATCTCGAGGAGGCCGGGCGCCATCTCGATGATCGTGAGCTTGTTCCCGATCACCTGCACCGCGCCGATCGACTTCGCCTCCTTCCGGATCAGGTCGAGGCAGTTCTCTCGCGCGCTGTAGACGAGCTGGGTGACCTCGGGGATCTCGCCCTTCCGCATCGCCTTGAACATGGCGCCGATCCCGGCGGTCAGGCCGAGCGAGTAGATCGAGGTCGCCATGACGAGCTGCTTGGGCGCGTAGCCGAGCTTCGCGAGGTTCCAGAGCTCCTCGCCCGAGAGCTCGGAGGTGACGACCGCTTCGGCGCTCACAGCCTGGCCGAGCTTCGGGTGATTCGAGGCCGTGCCCGTGACGAGGAACTCGGTCGCGCCGCCGTAGGGCATGATCCTCACGTCGGCGTCGACGACGGAGTTCGCCCCGACCTGCGCCGCCTCCGCGCGCAGACGGTTGAGCGCCGTGTGGCGGATCTCGTTGTACATCTGCGAGTATTCCTTCACCTCGCCCTGCGAGAACGTGCGCAGGCTGCCGGTGAAGCCTCGCGTGACTCCGAGCGCGTAGGCGATGTTGCCCATGGCGAACTTGATCGGCCGGTAGCCCGCGTCGAGGTGGCAGTAGAGCTCGATCCCGGACGCCGCGGTGGAGAAGAAGGGCTGTTGCCTCTCCGAGTGGATCGCGGTCCCCTGCGCGAGGAACTCGGTGTAGCCTGCGAGGGACTTGAGCTCGGCGGTGACTCCCGTGACGCCGACGGCGCCGTGCTTCTTGGCCTCGTTCTCCATGCGCGTGATCGCGGCGTGGCGGCCCTCGGAGATCTGGTTCGTGATCGCCTGGATCTCGCCGCCCGCGAATTGCCTCCCGAAGGACGAGAGGCCGCCCGAGATTCCCATCGAGTTGACGCAGTTCCCGACCGTGAGCTCGCCGGGCGTGTAGCTCTTGAGCGCCAGGCAGAAGATCTCGTTGCCCGACATGCCGGAGACGAACATGGTTCACTCCCCTGCTCAACTTATAGACGAGCAGACGCGAGCGCGCGAAGGCGTCGGGGCGAGAGTCGCGCGCGGTGAGGACAGCGACCCTACTTGCCCTCGCCGCCGGCCTGCTTCGCGAGATCGATCTGCTTGTTCACGATCTTGAAGCCGTTGTTGCGGACGAGGACGTCGTCGCCGGCTCTCACGAAGACGGTGTTCTGGACGACCGTCGCCGGCACGGAGCCGTTGTCGCGGAGCTCGATCTCGAAGTCCGTCGCCGGGTCCACGGTGAGCGTCCGGTCCTTGGCGATCGTGACCGTGAGCTTGCCGTCGCCCGCGAGACGCCAGTCGAAGCCGAGCGTCGTCGGCCCCTCGTTCCACGTGAGGCGGCGCTTGTCGCCCGTCGTCACGGACGCCGTGCCGCGAGCGCGAGAGAGGGTGCCCTTGGTGTTCGCGC
>JACQDU010000275.1 GCA_016200955.1 bacterium | reverse complement strand
CGTGGTCGGCGAGCTGCCGGCGGACGGCTCCGATCGCATCGAGCCCCAGACGCTCGCCCTCCTTGAGCTCGGCCTCCGTCACGACGCGGAAGATCTCGACCTCGGCGTCCTCGTCCGAGAGCGCGGAGCGCCGGTCGAGGACTCTCTTGACGAGCTTCAGGATGCGCGCCGACAGATCGGATCCGTCGAGCGGGACGAGGATGCGGTCGAACACGCGTAGCCCTCCTCGCCTTTGCTCTGCAAGCGGCGTGCTCGCCCGAGCGCGGATGAGTTCGCGGGTCTCGTCGGGCTTCCGTTCGCTCCGGCAACGGCCTTACGGGGAAACTCGCGGTGCCGACGCCGGGGCCGGGATCGTCGAGCGACGAAACGCGGGAGGAGGAACAACATGGCGTGGATCCAGACGAATGCGCGCGAGCCCGTGTCGACGATCATGAGCAGGAAGCTCCTGTCGATCGCGCCGACGACGACCGTCGCGGCAGCGCGGCAACACGCGGCGCGTGAGGCCGTCGAGCACCTCCTCGTGCTCGAAGGCGATCAGCTTGTCGGCGTGGTCTGCCGCTGCGACCTCGAGCGCGCGAGGCCGCGGACCAAGGTCGGAACGCTCGTCCGGAAGCCCTTGGTGAGCGCCGACGCGAAGGCGACGATCGGCACCGCCGCGGAGCTCATGCGCACGAAGGCCGTCGGATGCTTGCCTGTCCTCTCGGGAGGCTTGCTCCTGGGAGTCGTCACGCGCTCCGACATGCTCCGCTCGGGAGTCGCCCGCGAGGCCCTGGGTGGGCCGTGCGTGGGTTGTGGCTCCCAGCACGGCCTCTCTCCCGGGCTCACGCGGGACGAGGTCGTCTTCTGCTCCGATTGCCTCGAGTGCCGGGGCGATGTGGGCGAGGGTGATTGAGGGCTCGCCTCCTCCGTCCCGACTCGCCTCGAACTGAACCAGGTGACACCGCACGGCTTCGCGTCGCTAAACAGCGAGTCGAGTTCGCGCGCTTAGTCCCGGAATCACCGGGATCCCGGCCGTGTGTGCACCCGACCCGGGAATTCGAGAACGCCGCCTCGACCCACGCTCCCCGTTCGCAGGCCCGCGGATCCTCTCACACGACTCCCACAGCCGCTCGACCGCTCAGCGAGGAGGCGTCTCGGGCGTCTTCGTCTCCACCGGGACCCCGCGGTAGTCCCAGGCGTAGGTCGCCTCGAAGGCCTGCCACCACTCGGAGACGCCGGTGACGGGATCGGTGTGCCGCCCGAGGCCGTTCACCGACGGCGGCTCGAGCCGGAACGTGAGCTTGAATCGACCGCGAGCCGGCATCGCGATCGTCGCGCCGTAGTGCGGCCCGTCCTTCGCGACCATCGGCATGAGCTTCCCCGAGAGGTTCTTCACGTTCCCGGCCTTCTCGGGCTCGATCGTGTAGGAGACGGTCATGTAAGGGATCCAATCGCCGGCCGCGAAGCCGTGAGTGTTGCCGCGCGTCGCGTGCACGTCGCACTCGAGGTGGACGACGTCGGGCCCGGCAGCACACCCGCACTCGTGGTCCATGGTCACGGGAGGAAGCCAGACCGCCGCGACCTTCATGTGCTCGGCCTCGCGCTCGACCTCGTCGCCGATCGGGAACTCGCGGAAGGGCGCCTTCGGCGCGGCGGGGGCGGGGCGCTTGAGGACGACCTTCTCCGCCGACGACTCGACCTCGAGGTTGCAGAGCTTCGCGAGGAGGAAGACGGGCTGCTCCCACTCGGCCTTCTTGAAGTGGTAGAGGTCGGGGATCGTGACCCTCGTGTCGACTCCCGCCTCGAGCAAGAGCGTCTTCCCGACGCGGCGCCCGATCTCGTCGAGCACCTCGCGGAGGTTTGCATCCTCGCCTGCGAGGCCGATCTCGCCGTCCGTCCGCTCCTTCGTGAAGCGGAAGGTCTTCCCGTCCTTGTCCTCCGCGCGCCCTCCGCTCGCCGCGGCGAGGAGGGCCGCCGCGATCGCGGAGAGCGAGAGGAGACCGAGGGAGACGTTCCGAGCGCGGCGCATGATCCCTTCCGTTCCTTCCCCGACTAGTTGAGACTGAGTCTCAGTCTCATCAATGTAAGGGAGAAGCCCGCGCCGGGCAAGGCACGAGCCGCATTTTCTCTTCCACGACTTACAATGAGCCCCCTCATGGAAGCGCGCGCGCGCTCGACGTGAACGCAGACCTGGCGTTTTCGCTGACCCTCCTCCTGGGAGTCTTGCTCCTCGCAGCCTTCTTCTCCGCGAGCGAGACGGCCCTCTTCTCCCTGCGCCGCGCCGACCGCGAGCGTCTCCAGGCCGACCGCTCGATCCCCGCGCGAGCGGCCCTCGACCTCCTGGCGCGCCCGCGAGCGCTCCTCGTGGCGTTCCTCCTCGTGGGAGTCACGCTCGACGCCGTCTTCTTCAGCGTGAGCGCCGGGATCTCGCACCGCCTCGCCGAAGCGCACGGCGCCTGGGCGATCCCCGCGGTCGGCGCCCTCGCCGTGGCCTCGGTCCTCCTCCTGGGAGAGGTCCTGACCAAGGCGATCGCGACGCAGGCCCCGCGCGAGACGGCGCTCTTCGCGGCGCGCACGCTCCGGCTCGTACGGAACGCGCTCCGCCTCGTGACGGGGCCGCTCGAGAGCGCGCTCGCGCGCG
>JACQDU010000274.1 GCA_016200955.1 bacterium | reverse complement strand
CCACCCCAGCCCTCCCCCGCTTCGCGGGGGGAACCTCCGCTGTCTCTCAGTGAGGCAACGGCGGCGCGTACACGTGGTAAGCCTTGATCCCCATCCCGATGACGACCCCGACGATCGCGGTGTAGAGAAACGCATACCCCGTCGCGCGGATGATGCAGAGGACGATCTTCCCCTTGACCGCCTCGGCGGAGTTCACGGCGAACGCGAGCGCGGCATAGAGCGCCCCGTACGTCCCGAGGACGATCATCGGGAAGACGATCTCCACGGCGAGCCACGCCACGAGAGGGAAGACGACGAAGATCAGGATCCCGAGCGCGACGACGACCACGATGAGGACGAGGATCCCCTCGAGATCGCCGCCGGCGCTGCCGCAGCCGCCGAGATCGCAGCCGCTCCCGCTGCTCCCCGAGCTCCCGCCGCTTCCGGAGAAGCAGCCGCTGCAGCCTCCGGCCGTGGGATCCTTCCCGAAGATGCGCTTGTAGTAGTCGCCGGGAGTCGCCTGGAGCGGCCTCAGCGTGAGGTCGTCCTCGATCTTCGCTCCCCTGTAGAGGAGGGCCGTGATCCACACCCAGAGGATCACGAACAGGGCTCCCAGGACGACCTCGATGTCGACCTTCGCGGAAGCGTGCCGGTGGTAGAGGAGCGGCGTCACTCCCATGCCCGTCACGAGGACCGAGAGCCCGAAAAGGCCGACCGTGCTCTTGCCTCCGAGGCGCTCGCGTGCGGTCTCGAGAGCGTCGGACATGGCCTCGCGGCCGACCCTCACGATGACGCGGGCCGTCTCGAGCGCTCCGAGCGGGCGGTGCTCGGTGCCCTCGCAGCCGAAGACGGAGCACTTCTTGTGCTCCTCCCAGCAAGAGAGGTGGTGCGCCGAGCCGCACTTCGCGCAGCGGACGCCGTCGGGGCGCGTCTCAATGTCCGCGTGGCAATAGGGGCAGCGCTCGCCTCGACGGCCGCGATCCGTGCGGACGACAAGGCCGCACCGGACCTCATCGTTCACGAGTGGGGGACGTTCACCTCGATGCAAGGAACGGATGGAGTGACCCTCGAGGGCCTCCAGCACGAGGAGGAGGGCTTGCCCTCCTTCGTCTACTCGCGCTCGAAGGTCCGCGAGTGCCCTTACCGCGACCGCGGCTACAAGGGCCTCGAGGTGCCGGTCACGAACGTCACGAAGAAGATGGAGACGCCGGTCACCTACTTCTACTCGGACTCGCCCAGAGAACAGCACGTCCGCGTGCGCGTCTGCTTCAACAAGGGCGTGCTCACGCAGTGGTATCCGGTCACGGACACCCTGGGGCCGCCCGAGGGTCAGATCCAGGACGGCCCGCTCGACATGAGGACCGTCGAGAAGAGCTTCCTCGAGTGGGATTTCAACGTCCTCCCGAAGGGAGAGGGGCTCGACACGTATCCCAACGTGAGCGACACCGACCCGTGGCGCTTCGCGCGGATCCCGGACTCGAACGTCCTCAGGACGGTTCACCGCACGGCGCCCCGGATCGGTCCCGTCGAGTCGGAGAAGTTCCTCTTCTACCGCGGCCTCGGGCAGTTCACGATGCCGATCCACGCGAAGGCGCACGCGCTCTACGCCGAAGCGAAGGCCGAGGTCCCCGGCGAGGACAACAAGATCGAGGTCGAGAACGACGGCAAGGAGCCGATCGAGCACGTCTTCGCCGTCGAGGTCCACGGGAACAGGGGCGCCTTCGCCTACACGCACGCGAACCTCGCCCTCGGGAAGACCGTCATCGAGCGCCCGTGGCGCAAGCTCGCGGTCAAGCCGATCGGCGACATGGTCGCCGCGCTCCGCAAGGAGCTCGAGGAGAAGCTCGTCTCCTGTGGCCTCTACGCCAAGGAAGCCGAGGCCATGACGAGGACCTGGGAGAAGAGCTACTTCCACACCGAGGGCCTGCGCCTCCTCTACATCGTCCCGGACGAGCTCACGAACCGCGTGCTGCCGATCTCGATCGACCCCAAGCCGCGGGAGCTCAAGCGAGTCCTCGTCGCTCGCCTCGAGTGCATCACGCCCGAGCAGGAGAGGGCCGTCCTCCAGGCGCTCGCGGACCGGGTCTCGAGCGACGCCGAGCGAGCGAAGCGCGGGAAGGATACGCTCGACCGCCTCGGCCGCTTCCTCGAGCCTCACGTCCGCCGCGCCCTCGCCGCGACGCACGACGAGACGATCAAGAAGAGCGCCGAAGAGGTCCTTGCGCTCGTGGCCGCCGAGGACCGATGATCGGGGCCGAGGCGTGCTCTTGGAAAGCGCCCCCGAAGTCGAGAAGGTCGGCCTCGGCGTCCCGAGCGGGGACGCCGGGGCCGTTCCGGAGCTCGTGGCTCGAGCTCTCGCGGGGTCGAGCGAGGCTTTCCAGGAGCTCTACACGAAGTTCGCTCCCTCGGTGCACGCGATCGCACTCTCGCGCTTCTCCTCTCACGACGCCGACGAGGTCGTGCAGGAAGTCTTCGTGCACGCGCACGCTCGTCTCTCCCAGCTCCGCGAGCCGGCGGCGATCGGGCCGTGGCTCCACGCGATGGCCCGGAACGCCTCGCACGACCGCCACCGCGCGCGCGCTCGCCGCCCGCGAAGCGAGCCTCTCCACGAGGGGAGCGCGGCCGCGAAAACGAACGGAACGGGAGAAGGAGAGCTCCGCGAGCGCGTGCTCCACCACATTCGGAGTCTCCCCGAGACTTACCGGGAGACGCTCCTCCTCCGGCTCGTCGAGGGCCTCTCGGGGCCCGAGATCGCCGAGATCACGGGGCTCACGGCGGCTTCCGTGCGCGTGAACCTCCACCGGGGCATGGAGCTCCTGAGACCTCTCCTGTCGAAAGAAGGCTGGCCGTGAGCGACTATCTCCACGACAAGACCGGGAAGGACGAGGAGGTCGAGAAGCTCGAGCATCTTCTCCGGCCGCTCGCGTGGAAGCCCGGGAAGTTCGCGCCGAGCGAGGCTCCCGCGCAGCCCGCGAGCGCGCGCCCCGCGAGAGCTCCTCTCGGGCCCTTCCTGATCGCCGGCCTCCTCGCGACCGCCGCCGTGGCCGCGGGCGCGTTCGCCTTCTTCCGCCCGACGGCCTCCGTCTCTCCCGAGAAGTCTCCGGGCACGCCCTTCGTTCCTCCCACGGAGGAACCCAAGGAGAGGGTCCTCGCGGGCAGCGACTCCTACCGCCTCGAGTCCGGCGAGTCGATCCGCACCGCCGAGCGCGTCACGCTCGTCCTCGGAGGGAGGATCGGGACCCTGATCGCCGAGAAGGACGTGCGCCTCCGGGTCCTCGCCCTCACCGACTCCCTCCAGAAAGTGCGCCTCGAGGAGGGCACCGTCCACGCCCGCATCGGAGCGAACGTACACCCGGGCCTCTTCCAGGTCGAGACGCCGGCGTCCACGTGCGTGGACCTGGGCTGCTACTACACGCTCGAGGTCGATCGGAGCGGGCGCTCGACCGTGCGCGTCGAGTCGGGGCGCGTGGCCTTCGTGGACGCGGGCGGCCACGAGGTCTTCGTGCCGAAGGGAGCGCACTGCCGCGCCGTCCCGAGCCGCGGCTCGGGCACGCCGCTCTTCGACGACTCCTCGGACGACCTCGCGGCCGCGATCGAGGGCTTCGACCAGGCCCCTTCGAAGGAACGAGCGGCGCTCGCGCGCGGCGTCGCCGATCGCGCGACGCGAGCGAAGGACACGCTCTCTCTCTGGCACTTCCTGCAAGACCCCGACGCGGCGGTCGTCGAGATCGGGTGCGACGCCCTCGCCAGGCTCGCTCCTCTCGCGGAGGTCCCTCCTTTCCCGGACGGCGTCACGCGCGAGGAGACGCTCGCTCACCCGAAGGGCGTCTTCCAGAAGTGGAAGGAGCACCTCTGGCCGATCTGGGAGGAGTGAGCCGGAGGAGCCGCTACATCCTTCGGAGGAGGTCCTCCTTTTTCCGGGCGTATTCCTCGTCCGTGAGGATCCCCTCGCGGTGAAGCTTCGAGAGCTGCCGGAGCCGCTCGGCCAGGTCCGAAGAGGTTGCGTCGCTCTCCCGCTCGCGCTCCTTCTTAGAACGGCGCCGCGGGCGGTCCTCGTCGTCCTCGTCGTCGTCCTCGCTCCGCCGGCGCGGGCGGACGTCTTCGTCCTCGTCATCATCGCCGGCGCGGTCGGCGACCTTCTCCTTGCCGATTGCGAAGGCGCCCTTGGCGAGGCTCCAGCCGCCCTTCGCGGCGGCCTTGGCGGCGGACTTGCCGAAGCCCTTGAGCTTGTCCGCGGCGCGGTCGCTCACGTCGTCCACGACCTCGCCGGTCCTGGAGAACAGCTTGTCGATGACCTTGGGCTCCTTCCAGAGCCGGCCGTCGCGAGCGCGGGCGTCGAGCTCGTCGTCCACGAGGCGAGACTGCCGGAAGAGACCGTCCACCTCGCGAGCGGCCTCCGCGTGGCTCTCGGCGAAGACGGCGATCTGCGGGGAGCGCGAGCGGAGCGACCGGAGGTCCACCGCGAGGATCGCGAGCCCGAGCTCCGCCACGAGCCTCGCGCGCTTCGCGCGGAGCTCGCGCACCTCGACCTTGTCCGAGAGACGCCCGGGCACCGCGGAGATCTTGCCGAGGATCCCCTCGCGCGGCGCTTCGCCCTCCTCGAGGTCGAAGATCGCGTCGTCCACCCTGTCGATCTTCTTGAGCACGCGGTCGAGGTCCACGTTCTTCGTGCGGCGGATCCCGTCCTGCTCGAGCGCCAGAGCGCCCACCGGCTGCGCGAGCTCGAAGATCCTCGCCTCGATCCGCAGACGCCGCGTCCTGAGAGCCGGCGTCGTCGCGAGCGCGATCCTCTCGGCGAGGGTCGGCCCGGGATTCACGGTCAGCGGGAGCTCCCCCGGATCGGGAGTCTGCGCGACGACGCTCTCCTTCGCGCGCGGGCCGGGCTCGGCGGGCTTCTCGATGGGAGCAGGAGAAGCCGGCGAAGGCACGGGAGCCGGCGTGGCCCCGGGAGCGACCGGCGCCGGCGTCGGAGTCGCGGGCGTCTCCGCCACCGGGGAGGCCGCGGGCGCCGTCTTCGCCTGCTCCCGCGGCGGAGGCGGCGTGGGAGGCACGCTGGGCGCGTAGCGCGCCGAGGCCTCGGGACGGGACGGGGAAAGCTCCTCTCCCATGGAGGAACATGGTAACCCCGCCCCGCACGCTGCGCCGCGCGGTGTCGCGTGTTCTTTTCCTCACCGGAAGAGGACGAGAAGAGAGTCAACCGCCGAACGCACCGATGGGCACCGAGTCGTCGCCTCGGTGTCGTCGGTGCGTTCGGTGGTTCAGCTCTCTCTACTCAGAGGTCCGGGATCAGTGCCCGTGCTCGTGATCGTGCGAGTGGCCGTTCCCGTGAGAGTGGTCGTGGGAGTGGCCGTGCTCGTGCGAGTGGTCGTGGGCGTGCTCGTGAGCGTGCCCCTCGGGCCCGTGAGCGTGCTCGTGCGAGTGGCTCTCCGAGCCGTGCGAGTGCTCGTGCGCGTGAGACTGGCCGTGGTGCGACTCCTTGTGAGCGTGCGCTTCGTCGCTCGCCATGGCCTTCATCATCTCGGCGGGGGAGACGTCGCGGATGTGCGTCATGAGCATCCACTGGTGCCCGTCGGGATCGGCGACCATGGACATGCGGTCGCCCCAGAACTGGTCCGCGGGAGGCATGAGCGTCTTGAAGCCCGCGCTCGCCGCGCGTGCCTGGGCCTTGTCCACGTCGCGCACGTAGAGCGAGATCGTGACGGGCGTGCCGCCGAGAGAAGACGGCGCGCGGCCGCCCTGCTCCGGGTTCTCCGGGCCGAGCATGACGTGCCCGCCCTCGTGGGTGAGCTGTGCGTGGAAGACCTCGGGCCCTTCGGGCGGCATGGCCATGACGAGCTTCATGCCGAGCGCGCTCTGGTAGAGCTCGACCGCGGCCTTCGCGTTCTTCACGGTGAGGTAAGGGATCACCGTGGGCAGCCCCGCGGAGAACGAGAGCTTCTTCGCGGGCGCCTTCGCCTTCTTCGCCTTCTTCTGCGCCTTCGCCGGCTTCCGCGCGGCGGACTTCTTCGCCTTCTTGCTCTTCTTCAAGTGGACCCCCTTCGGCGTCGGTTCGAGGAAGGCGGAAGTCTACGCTGACCGGCTCCGCGACATCAATGGCACCCGGGCCGCCGTCCGCGCGCCCCACGTCACGTCCTAAAGCACTGGGAGAACGAGAGAAGCGGGGCCGGAAGCCTGGGCCCGATCGAGAAGCGCCCGTTAGAATCACAGGACCGTGAGCACGCTCGCTTCCCCGATCCTCGGACGCGTCGAGACGCCTCCGGACGTCGCGCGCGAGCTGGCACGCGCGGCGCTCGCGGGGCTCGCAGGCGATCCGCTCCGCGTCCTCGACCCGGCGTGCGGCGCGGGAGCCTTGCTCCTCGCGGCCTCGCGCGCCGCGCGCGAGCTCGGGAAGGGCGTGCGTCTCTCGGGCCTCGAGAAGGACCCGCTCGCTCTCGCGGATGCGCGGGAGACGCTCGGGAGAGAAGGCGTGCGAGCGACGCTCCGGTCGGGAGACGCGCTCGAGCGGTGGTCGGGCCGCGCGGAACGGCACCCGGTCGGCTTCGATGCGATCCTCGCGAACCCGCCCTGGGTCAGCTTCTCCGGGAGAGAGCGCGTCGCGATCTCCCCCCGCGAGCGCGAGCGCCTGCGAGGCCGCTTCGAGAGCTTCCGCGGGTGGCCGTCGCTCCAGGGACCGTTCCTCGAGCTCGCGCTCGACCTCGTGCGGCCGGGAGGACGCGTGGGCTTCGTCCTCCCGCGAGCGGCGCTCGAGCTCGCGCGCTACGGAGTGCTCCGCCGCGTCGCGACCGCGCGCGCGCGCGTGCTCTCCGTGAGGGACCTGGGAGAGTTCGTCTTCCCGGGAGTCTGCCAGCCGGCCGCGACCGTCGTGCTCGAGCGAGCTCTCGAGGGAGAAGCGCCCCGATCGAGCGCAGGCGACGATCCGTGGCTCCCGGCGTCTCCTCTCGAAGGTCACGAGAGCGCCCTGCCGCGCTGGGCCCTGCTCTGTCTCTCGCGGCTCGCTCGCTTCCCGAGGCTTCCGCGAGAGATCGTCTCCGATCCCGGCGTCCACACGGGGAACGCGGCGTCTCTCGTGCTCTCGAGCGAGCCCGGCCCGGGCTCCGTGCCTTGCCGCGAGGGCAAGGACATCCGGGCCTTCGCCCTCGCGCTCCCGCGCCTTCACGTGAGCGAGCGCCCTTCGCTCGAGCCGCCGCTCTACGCGACCGTGAGGCCCGCTCCCCGTTACCGCGAGGCGGCGGTGCTCGTGCGCCAGACGGCGGACCGGCCGATCGCGGCGCGGCACGAGCCCTGGGCCTTCTTCCGCAACAGCGCGCTCGCCCTCGCTCGCGGGGAAGCGCCGGTCGAGGTCACGCTCGCTCTCCTGAACTCGCGCCTCCTCGCGCTCGCTCACCGCGCTCGCTGCGCGGACGCGCGCCAGCGAGCCTTCCCCCAGGTCAAGGTGAGCGCCCTGGCTTCTCTCCCGTTCCCCGCCTTTCTTCCAGGAAGAAAGCAGGAGGAGATCGCGTCCCTCGCGCGCCGCCGGGAGAGAATCCCGGGCCGCGCTCCTTTCGAGCTCGAGGTCCAGCTCGAGCGAGCGGCCTGCTCCGCCTTCGGCCTCGGCCCCGACTCGGCGCGAGCGCTCGTGGGCTGGCTCCCGTGAGCGAGGCTCGCGGGGACGAGGCCCTCCGCGCCCTCGAGCGCGAGGTCGCCGCGAGCGGGAGCTGCGCCGCTCGCGTGCGGCTCGCGCTCGAGCTCGCGCGGCGCGGGCGGCGCGACCAGGCGTGCTCGGCGCTCCTCGCGGCCGTCTCCGCTTTCCCGAAGGACCAGGAGGCGCGCCTCCACCTCGGCCGCTTCCGCGGCCCCGCGAGCGGTCCCTGGAGCGCGCCGAACGCGGACTCCCGGAATACGCGCCTCTCGCCGGCTCGAGGCCCTCGCGGCAAGGGGAAGCTCGCGACGGAGAACGTCGCTCACCCGGAGGCGAACCGGCCGAACGAGCCCGCGACGATCCACGCCCCGCTCATCGCGGGCTCGGGCAAACCCTACTGCTCGGTCGGAGGCCGGCGGATCCTCGCGCTCACCGCGGACGGGCACGCGGTGACGGAGAACCGCGGAGCGAGCGGGATCGAGTGGTACGCCGCCGAGCGCGACGGGAAGAACGCGTGGAAGGAGAAGCTCTTCTTCCAGGCCGACAGCGACTGGGACAAGTGGAGCGACCCGCACGCCGCGATCGCGCCGGACGCCACGATCTTCGGCGTCACGTCTCTCAGGAAGCTCCTTGCGATCGAGCCCGACGGCGAGGTCCGCTTCGAGCACGAGCTTCCCGCCCAGGTCCTGAGCCTCTCGCTCGACGCGGAGCGGGAGCGGCTCTACCTGGCTTACAAGACGCCCGCTTTCCTCTCGTGCCGCGACGCGAAGACGGGAGAGGAGCAGTTCGGTCTCTCGCT
>JACQDU010000273.1 GCA_016200955.1 bacterium | reverse complement strand
GTCGTGCCGTCGAGACGGAGGACCTCGCGGAAGCTCGCGAGGGGCTGGATCCGCCGCCTCCGCCTCTCGACCTCGCGCGCCTCGTCGGGAGAGAGGTGCGAGATCTCGCCCAGCCTCTCCAGGTCCGCGAGCGCCTCCTCGTAGGCGTGGTTCTCCTCCGCGAACGCCGCCGCCTGCAGGAGCGCCTCGGTCGCGAGGCTCGCCTCCTCTCGCGCCACCTGGTGGCAGAGCGAGCGTGCCCGGGAGAGAGCGGAGGGGCCGAGCATCGCGAGCGCGCGGCCGAGGACGAGCCGCGCGCGGACGCGCTCGTGTGGGGGCGTCGCCTCGCTCGCGATCGCCTCCTCGAGAGCGAGGGCGGCCTCGCGCGGGTGGCCGATCGCGAGGAGGTCCGACGCCACCACGAGACGGCCGGGCTCGCTCCCGACGTCGCTCACGTCGATGTCCTCACGGCCCTCCGTGGCCGCGCCCTTGAGACCGAGCACCGTGAGGAGCCCCTGGCCGACGAGCACGACCTCGGGCTCGCCGTCGCCGTCCAGGTCTCCGGTCGCGAGCGCGCTCATGTGGCGGGGGATCCTCATGAGCAGGGGCGGCCGCTTCTGCCCCGCGGAGACGACGAGGCGGCTCGTCGCGCTCCTGTCCGGCTCCTCGAGGGACTCGCATGCGAGCAGCGCCCCGGGATACCCGGGGAAGAGACCGTCCGGCACGGCGATGCTCTCGAGCGCGTGCCGGTCGCGCTCGGCGAATGGAAACTCGAGGAGGCGCTCGGCCGCGAGCGTGCTTCCGTCGAGGGACACCCTCCAGATCGCGTCGGGGAGGTCGGGCGAGAGATCGGGCCCGAACGCCGCGTCGTGGCCGCTGTTCCTGTCGGCGGCGACGAGGACGAACGGCTTCGCCCCGCGGATCGCCGCCATGGCGAGCGGGAGGCCGAGGGGCTTCCGCGCGACCTCCGCTCCCCGGGAGAGGATGACGGCGCCGTAGCCGTTCCACGGGCCACTCCCGAGCACGACCTCGTTCCGCCCGTCGCCGTCCAGGTCGAGGATCGCCGCCGAGAGAACGTCGGAGCCGTCCTTCCAGAAGAGCCGGCCTCCCGCGTTCTTCCCGAGAGGGTCCGTGACGAGGTAGACCTCGCGCCGCGAGTAAGACCGGTCGCAGGTGAAGACCAGGATGTCGTCGGCCCCGTCGCCGTCCACGTCGCCCACGGCGAGGATCTGGGCCCTCACGGCGTCCGGCACGGGGAGCGTGAAGCGGTGCTCGCGGTCGAGCTCGAAGCGGCCGTTCGCGAAGGCGTAGAGCTGGATCTGCCCGGGTCCGCGAGGAAGGAGAGTCGAGACGGCGAGCCGGTCTCCCCGCGCGGTCTTGACGACCGCGAGACTCATGACCTGCCCCTCGGGCGCGGCCTGGGCCGCGACGACGAGCCGCTTCCCGGTCTCGTCGAGGCGGAGCGCGGAGACCCCGAAGTTGCGCGAGCCGACGAAGATCTGCGACCGCCACGAGCCCTCGAAGTCGTGGACGCAGACGACCTCGCCGTCCATGCCGACCGAGATGACTCCGGCGAGCTTCTGGGAGACGGTCTCGAGCCAGCGCCCCTCGGCCGCCGCCTGCGCGTCGAGCCCGCCCGGCGCGAGCGCTCGCTTGAGGTCGGCGCGCGCCGAGTCCGGGCGCCCGAGGGCGAGCGCGGTGCGGCCGGCGCCGAGCGCCGCTCGCGCTCGCAGGGGCGGCGGGAGCTTTCTCCCGGAGAGCGAGCGGAAGACTCCGAGCGCGCGCTCGACGTCGCCCGACGCTTCGAGCTCGAGGGCGAGGTCCAGGAAAGCGCGGGAGCCGTGCTCTCCCTGCGGGTCGAGGCGGTAAGCGCGAGCGCGCTCGCGCGCCGCCTGGGCCGTCTTTCTCGAGCGAGCGAAGGCCCGGGAGAGCCCGAACGCCGCTCGCGCGAGGAGCGCGGGTCGGCCGAGCGCGCTCTCGGCTCGCGCGAGCGCTTCCCGGAAGCGCTCCTCCGGAGGCTCGTCGGGAGAGGCGGCCTTGCGTCCGATCGCCGCGAGGTCGGAGCGGATGCTCGCGGCCTGCCCGAGGTCCCGCGCGACCCTCTCGAAGCTCTCGTCGATCTCGCGCGTGCTCGGCTCGTCGGGAGAGAGGCGGGCGAGCTTCGCCTCGGCGTTCTCGAGCGAAGACGCGGCCTCGCGCGCGAGGGCGTCCGAGCGCGCGAGCATGGCCGCGTGAGCTCGCTCGACCGCGCGCTCGCGCTTCCTCGCCTCGAGGAGAGGCCGCGCGAGCGAGAACGCGACCGCTCCCACCGCGAGCGCTCCCAGGAGGAGCATGGCGGCGGCCGTCTTCCTGTGGCGGAGGACGAACCGCGCCGCCCGCGCGACGGGGCCGATCGGCCGCGCGACGATCGGCTCTCCTCCCAGGAACCGCTCGAGCTCCTCGCGCACCGCGGCCGCCGACGCGTAGCGGCGCGAGGGCTCCTTCGCGAGGCACTTGAGCGTGATCGTCTCGAGGTCCGGGTGGACCCTCGGGTTCTGCTTCCTGGGAGAGACGGGGTCGTCGAGGAGGACGTGCTTCAGGAGAGCCGGAAGCGAGCGCGCCTCGAACGGCGGCTTCCCGACGAGCGCGCGGTAGAGCACCGCACCGAGCGAGTAGACGTCGGAGCGCGGCCCCTGCGCGGCCACGTCGCCCGCCGCCTGCTCGGGCGCCATGTAAGCCGGCGTGCCGAGGATGTCTCCCTCGACCGTGAGCCGGCTCGCGGCCTTCACGTCGAGCGCGAGCCCGAAATCCATGAGGTGAGGCCGCCCCTCGCGGTCCACGATCACGTTCTCGGGCTTCACGTCCCTGTGGACGACGCCGTTCCCGTGAGCGTGCTCGAGCGCGGCGGCGACCTCCGCGACGATCTCGCAGGCGCGCCGTGCGTGGATGGGCGCGCGGAGGAGGAGCTTCTCCAGGTTCTCTCCCTCGATGAGCTCGAGCACCAGGAAAGGCTTCCCGTCGTGGGCGCCGACCTCGTGGACGCTCACGATCCCCGGATGGCGGAGCTGCGCGGCCGCGCGGGCCTCGCGGTGGAAGCGCTGGACCTGGTCGTCTCCCGCGTACGACGGGTCGAGGATCATCTTGATGGCGACGGGCCGGCCGAGCTCCGCGTCGAAGGCGCGGTAGACGATCCCCATGCCTCCGCGGCCGAGCGTCGAGAGGATCACGTAGCGGCCGAGCCGCCTCTCGGGGTCCCGGAGCGCGCTCTCGAGCTCCGGCGGAGTCGAGTCGGACCGCTCCCGCCACGTCTCTCCGGGTCCCGTCACGCCCTCGTTCTACTTCCGGTCGAGCTCGAGATAAAGGAGGGCGCTGCCCGCCGCGACGGTCGGGAAGACGAACGCGTTCACGAACGGGATCCCGAGGAGGAAGAAGAAGGTGAGCCCGAACCCGAGGAAGCGCCAGTGGCGCGCCTTCCAGAGGGCCGTGCGCTCGCGCATCCAGTAGTCCTTGCGGCAGAAGTTCGGATCGGTGTGGTCCATGCCGGCGAGGATCGCGGGCGGGAGCACGAGCCAGATGAGCGTCCCGAAGAACGGTATGAGCCCGATCGGGATGAGGACGATGTAGACGAGACCCTGGAGGAGGACGAGCAGGATCGAGTTGATGATGGAAGCCGTGATGCTCGCCGCGAGGCTTCCGAGGTCGAGCGGCTCCTTCGCCTGCGGCAGGTCGAGGACGATCTGCTCCGTGCGCTCGGAGACGATCGTCGCGAGCGGCGCGAAGATGATCCGGAAGATGAGAGAGAACGGGAACGCTCCTATGAGCCAGGCGACGATGAGCGGGACCATGATCGGCGCCAGGTGATAGACGAGCTCCGCGGCTCCCCAGACGAGCCACGACGCGATCCCCCACCAGAGCCCGGTCCAGTTGTCGAAGCGATGCGGGTTCACGTAGCCCTCGAGCCAGCCCCGCAGCACGTGGACGACGAGCCACGAGACGAGCACGAAGATGATCACGTTCACGAGGAACGGGAGCGCCGCCACCGGCCACAGGCGCGGGGTCGTGAGGATCTTCCAGAAGCCTCGAGGCACGTAAGACGCCCCGCGGAAGATCTCGCGCAGCCAGCTCCCCTCGGGCACGAGGAGCGCGCCCGCCGCCTCGGATGCCGGGTCCACGCCGCATCGAGGACACGCCTTCTGCGTCTCGAGGAGCCGGACGCCGCAGCGCGGGCACCTCGCCGGCACTCCCGCGGCGAGCGGGATGAGCGCCTTCTTCGCGAGGTCCGCCTTCGTGAGCGCCGTCGTCGCCGGCGCCGCGGGCGCGGGAGGCTGTGCCGCCTGGACGGGAGCGTCGGGTGCTCCCGCGGGTTTGTCGGAGGCGGGCGCGTCCGCCATGGTCTCGCTCCGTCGCGGCGCTAGCGGCCGCGGCCCGACATTCTGCAACAAGTTCGCGACGAGGTCAGCTCTCTCAAAGCGCTAACCGCATGACGTGATCGAGCTGATGTAGAACGACCAGCCGCAGAGACCGCAGAGGAGACGCAGAGAACCACGTGGAGGGAAGGAGGTTCTCTGCGTCATCTCCGCGAGCTCCGCGCCTCTGCGGTGACGTTCTTCTCTTTGACGCAATCACATAAAGCGGTCGCGGCTCTCAGTATCCCCGGGCCTCGAGCCACTTCTCGGCGTCCATGGCGGCCTTGCAGCCCGCTCCGGCGGCGGTGACGGCCTGGCGGTAGTGGTGGTCGTGCACGTCGCCCGCGGCGAAGACGCCCTCGACCGAAGTGAGCGAGGTCCCTCCCACGACCTTCAAGTAGCCGGTGTCCTCGAGCTCGAGCTGGCCCGAGAAGAGGTCCGTGTTCGGCGTGTGGCCGATCGCGATGAAGAGCCCGCCCGAGGGGCCGATCGCGAGGTCCTCGGTCTTGCCCTCGTCCTTCTGGGTGCCGCCGAGCACGAGCTTCGACAGGAAGCGCTTCTCCGGGATGATGTCGAGGACGGTCCTGTTCAGCTTGAACTCGATCTTCGGGTTCTCCTGCGCGCGCTTGAGCATGATCTTGGAGGCGCGGAACTCGTCGCGGCGGTGGATCACGTAGACCTTCTCGGCGTGGCGCGTGAGGAAGTTCGCCTCCTCCATGGCGGTGTCGCCGCCGCCCACGACGGCGACCTTCCGGCCCTTGAAGAAGGCGCCGTCGCAGGTCGCGCAGGTCGTGACGCCCTTTCCAATGAGCTGCTCCTCGACCTTGAGGCCGAGGTACTTCGCCGAGGCTCCCGTGGCCACGATGAGCGTGCGCGTCTCGATCGTCTCGTCCTCGCCCGTCTCGAGGTTCGTGTAAGCGACGGTGAAGGGCTGCTTCCTCACGTTCACTCTCGTGACCATGCCCGAGACGTAGACCGCGCCGAATCGGCCGGCTTGCTTCTTGAAGCGCTCCATGAGCTCGGGGCCGAGGATCCCTTCGGGGAAGCCGGGGTAGTTCTCGACGTCCGTCGTCAGCATGAGCTGGCCGCCCGCCGGGTCGATCTTGGAGCCGGGGTCTCCCTCGATGACGAGGGGCGCGAGGCGAGCGCGAGCCGCGTAGATCGCCGCCGTCAGCCCCGCCGGCCCCGAGCCAATGATGACGACCTTCTTGGGATCCACGCGCACGCCTCCTGTGCTACTGACAATCCAATTCTTCTCGCGGAGAGAAGAAGTCATCTCGGTCGCCGCGCCCCAAGGCGTGGCATTTGGTTCGGGCGGAAGCCGAGGCCGGTGATTTTCACCGCGGCTCGCTGCCGCTCGCCTGGG
>JACQDU010000307.1 GCA_016200955.1 bacterium | reverse complement strand
GGGTCGGTAACACATATTACAGCTCGAAACCTGCCGGCTCGACCTTCTTCTCGTTCCCGCTCGTGTTCGCGCGGAGCGACGGGAAGGACCACTCCGTCCTCGTGCCGCCGGCGCTCGCTTACCACGACGGAGACGGAGAGACCGAGCGCACGTACGTCGCCAACACCTACATCCGGTTGAGCCCGACGGGCTGGGCGTTCAACTTCCTTCCCCTGGTCTTCGCCGCGCGAGACGGCGAGGAGAGCCACGCCGTCGCCTTCCCCCTCCTCTGGCACTTCGCGAGCCCGAAGGAGACGACGACGCTCGCGCTCAACGTGCTGTGGCACGAGAGCAAGGAGAGCAGCGACTTCTGCGGGCACGTTCTACTGCAGGAGCGAGGGCGAGGGGTGGCACGCGTGCCTCCCGCCGCTCTACTGGGGGAAGCGCCGCGCGGACGGCACGGGCTACGACGTGGGTCTGCCGCTCCTCTGGCGGTTCCTCTCTCCCGGGAGCGAGCGCTTCGCCTTCCTGCCGTTCTTCGACTACGCGAAGGACGCGACGCGGCTCCGGCTCGTCTCGCCCGTCTTCTACCACCACGAGGACTACCTCGAGCCGACCTCGAGCACGGTCGTCCTCGGCCTCTACTGGGACATGCGCCGCGGCCCGGACCGCATCAAGGTCGCGTTCCCGCTCTGGTGGGACTTCGAGAACACCGACGCGAAGACGGAGCTCTCGACGGCCTTCCCGTTCTTCTGGCGCTACCAGGGAGAGAGCGAGCAGACGTGCGTCCTCCTGAACTCCGCGTGGACGACGGGGAAGACGGACCGCGGCTCGTCTTGGTCTTTCCACCTGTTCCCCCTGTTCGACCTCGGGAGCGACTCCTCCGAGCACTTCCGCTGGCAGGTCCTGGGCGGCCTCGTCGGGCACGAGAGGTCGGGCTCGCTCCACCGGTGGCGCGTGGGCTTCGTCTGGACCGACCCGTCGTCCTGAGAGTTGCTGGCGCCGTAGCTCCTGCTACATTCACCGGCACATGCCCTTCACGCTCCTCGCGCACCAGGCCCCGGTCCTTCCCCTGAAGATGTGGAAGCCCGGGTGGTTCAGCGGGACGGCGCTCGTGATCGGGAGCGTGGCGCCGGACGTCGAGTACGTCTTCCAGGGAGTGCCGCACCAGGGCTTCATGCACTCGCTCGAGGGACAGCTGCTCGTGAGCCTGCCGCTCACGCTCGCGCTAGCGTGGATCGCCAGGCACGCGGTCGCGGCGCCCCTCGCGCGGCGAGCGCCCGACCTCGGAGCGTTTCACCTCCGCGACCTGGGAGCGATCGCCGCGGGGAGGACGAGCGCCGGTTCTCTCGCGAAGGACGCATCGAGCGCGCTCGCGGGCGCGTACTCGCACATCGCGCTCGACGGGATCACGCATCCGGGCGGCTGGGCCTTCTCCGTCTTTCCCGGGCTCGCGACCGACATCACGGTGCTCGGGCACGCCGTGCCCGTGCACATGATCTTCCAGGTCGTGCTCACGCTCGCCCTGGGAGCGATCGCGCTCCTCCTCCTGCGGGCGATCGGCTCGCGGCGGTTCGTCCTCGCGTGGGAGCGGGAGAAGCCGGGCTTTCACGAGAGCCGGCGACGGCGGGCGGCCGTCCTGGCGCCGATCGTCGCGTTCGCGCTCATGGGAGCCGTGCTGGGGCTCGCTCTCCTCGACTTCGGCAGCCTCGAGGCCTTCCCGCGCTCGTGCGTGCGGGCCTTCTTCCGCGGGAGCGCCGTCGCGTTGCTGGGCGTCTTCCTCGGGTGTCTCCTCGCCTCGTTTCCTCCTTGCATCGAACGTAAGCCGTTCTAGAATGGCCGGAAACCTTGCCGGCCAGGGCTTTGTCGGAGGCGACGCCCGCCTCCGGACCCCCGCGGTGGTGCTCCTTCCTTGCTAGAGCGAGGGTGAGCGTGGCGAGCGAGGCTCAAGGTGGGCGCGCCGACATTCCGCGCTCGAGCGGAAGTCCTGGCGTGTGATGACTCTGCGTGGGGCGACTTTCGTCGCCCCCGCCCCCAGTCGAAAGTGTGAGAGGGCCGTGTTCGAGACGATCACCGAGACCCTGACCGGCGCACTCGGTCGCTTGACCTCGAGGGGCAAGCTCACCGACTCGAACATCGACGAGGGTCTCCGCGAGGTCCGCCAGGCTCTCCTGCAAGCCGACGTCGCGATCCCGGTCGTCAAGCACTTCATCGAGCGCGTCAAGGCGAAGGCCGTCGGCCAGCAGCAGATCCAGGGAGTCGACCCGAGCCAGCAGATCGTCAAGGTCGTCCACGACGAGCTCTGCGACCTCATGGGCCCGATCGACACGCGGCTCAAGGAGGCGCCCACCGGCCCGACCGTGATCATGATGGTCGGCCTCCAGGGCTCGGGAAAGACGACGACCTCGGGCAAGCTCGCGAAGCACCTCGTCGAGAAGCGGAAGAAGAAGCCGCTCCTCGTGGCCGCCGACCTCCAGCGCCCGGCGGCGATCGACCAGCTCAAGGTCCTGGGAGCGCAGCTCGAGATCCCCGTCTACTCCGAGGAGAAACAGGAGCGCAAGGGGATCACCAAGATGTGGAAGGGCGAGCACGGCCCTTCCGAGGTCTGCACGAACGGCATCAAGCACGCGATCCAGACGGGCCGCGACGTCGTGATCCTCGACACCGCCGGCCGCTTGCACATAGACGACGAGCTCATGAAGGAGCTCCGCGAGATCAAGGCCAAGTGCGAGCCGCAGAACATCTACCTCGTCTGCGACGCCATGACGGGTCAGGACGCCGTGAACTCGGCCCGCGTCTTCAACGAGCAGCTCAACGTCGACGGCGTGATCCTGACGAAGCTCGACGGCGACGCGCGCGGCGGCGCCGCGCTCTCGATCAAGTACGTGACGGGGAAGACGATCAAGTACATGGGCGTCGGCGAGAAGCTCGACGCCCTCGAGGAGTTCCACCCCGACCGCATGGCGGGCCGGATCCTCGGCATGGGAGACATCGTCTCCCTCGTCAACAAGGCCGCCGAGGTCGTGGACCAGAAGGCCGCCGAGAAGTCCGCCATGCGCCTCATGGAGGGCCGCTGGAACTACGAGGACTTCCTCGAGCAGCTCCGCACGATGAAGAAGTTCGGGCCGCTCAAGCAGGTCATCGGCATGATCCCCTTCCTGGGACAGTTCGCGAAGGACATCCAGGGAGACGAGCTCAAGCCGTTCGAGGCGATCCTCTGCTCCATGACGAAGAAGGAGCGGCGCACGCCCGACCTCCTCGGGGGGATCGAGGCGGGGAGCCGCCGCCGCCGGATCGCCAACGGGAGCGGCACGTCGATCCAGGAAGTCAACCAGTTCATCAAGACCTTCAAGTCCATGCAGCGCGTCGTCACGCAGCTCACGCGCGCGGGCCCGCAGGGCCTCGCGCAGCTCATGACGAAGGGTGGCATGGAGAAGGTCATGCCCCAGCTCCCGGGCGGCAAGACTCTGGGTAAGATGCACGGCCCCGGCAAGAGCAAGAAGAACAAGAGACGATGAGTGAACGCCAAGGCGCCAAGGCGAACAACTCTTGGCGCCTCG
>JACQDU010000306.1 GCA_016200955.1 bacterium | reverse complement strand
GTGCCGTCGGCGAGGCCCTCGAGGTCCTTCCTGAGAGCCCGCCCGCGCTCGAGCGTCACCTGGAGATCGCCCGCGTCGCCCTCGAGCGAGACATCGATCGTCTCTCCCGCCTGAGCCTTCGCGGGAGCGACGACCTTCCGCGAGCGCGGGTAGCGCACGACGAGCGCCGGGTCGCCGAGCAGGTTGTAGAGGTGCCTCTCGTCCTCGATGAGGCGCTCCATGAGGCCGGCTTCGTTCAGCATGGTGCCCGCGAACGTGCGGACGGTCTTGCCCTCCGCGCCTCCCGACTCGAGCGAGAGGTCGTCGAGCGCTCCGCGGAGGCGCTCTCCCAGGCGAGGGCGCGCGTCCGGCTCGACCTCGCCCGCCTTCTCGAACAGCCGCCTCGTCAGCTCGAGCGAGAGGAGGGCGTTCGCGAACGGGTGAGAGACCCGGCTCGCCGCGAAGACCGCGACGGCTCCCCTGGGATTCAGGAGGAGAGCTTCCCCGACGGTGGGCTCCGGCTCGTCGAAGGCTCCCGTCCAGCAAGCCGTGATGAGAGCGATCGGGTGGCGCCCCTTCTCGCCCGAGACCTTCGCCGCGTCCTCGCGCCGGAGGATCGGGAAGCGCCTCGTCCCCCAGTGCACCGTGTCCACGTTGTGCTGGGAGCCGTGCCCGATGTAATCGAAGATGAGCGGCCCCTCCGAGAGCCTCTCGACGACGCGCTTCGAGAACTCGTCCGGCGGGTAGAGGAAGATCGAGGTCGGGTTCGCGTAGGTCACGTCCACGTCGAAGGCGTCCGGCACTCGCTTCGAGATCGCCCGCGCGAACAGGTCCTCGATCGCGCGGTCGATCATGGGGCCGAAGTGGCCCTCTCCCGTGACGAAGGCGAGCTGCTTCTGCCACTCGCCCTCGGGCGCGGTCTCGTAAGCGATCGTCTTCTCGACGAGCGACTGGAGCTCGCTCACGTTCCTCACGGGGAAGCGCCCGATCGCGACTCCCGCGGGCGTGAGGTCGTAATCGGAGGCGCTGCCGCCGTTGTCGTAGGTGTCCACGAGAGACGTAGGCACCCACGGCCCGTCGTCCGGCCGAGCGTCGCGGAACGCGTCTCCCACGAGGAGCACGAACCTCGGAGCCGGCGTCCAGTTCTTCTTCGCGTAGGCGAGGAACGCCCGGATCGCTTCGGGGCCGAACGTGCCGTCGTTGAAAGCGTCCTCGATGTCTTCCAGGAAGACGATCTTCGTCTTCAGGCCTTGCTTCGCTCTGTGAGCTGCGAGCGGCTCGACTCCCTTCGCGAGAGAACGAGGCGCGATCGCGATCCAGTCGGCTCCGGTGCCTCCGCTCTTGAGATCCGTCTCGGAGCAAAGCTCGATCTGTCCCGTGTAGGTCTCGGCTCGTTTCGGGTCAAACGCCAGAACGGTGTGGCCCATCTTGCTCGCGACGGCGCCGCTTCTGTGAGCGAGGAGATCGCCTGTCGTCAGGTCCGCGATGATCGGATCGGCGCCCTCGTCGAACTGAAAGCGCGTCGGGCCGACCGTGCGCAACGCGATGCCAGCGGCCCGGCTGTCAAGGATTGCAGGGCGCGCATACTCGAGGGCGGCTCGTTGCACGAGGACACGGCCGTCCTTTTCGGGATGCCGGCATGTGAAGTCCGCGAGATTCGTGCCGACGAGCGCTTGCTTGTCGATGAAGATCTCCACGTCGCGTCCCTCGGGCTCGTGCTGCTCTCCAAGCGTTCCCTGCACGGTGAACGAGGATCCGTGAAGCTTGAATTCGACGCCGATGTCGAGCCCGCTCGTGTCCCGACGCTCACCACGCCACGCAAAGACACCGCCCAGGTGGAGCACGGCGCGATGCTCGCCTTCGTAGCCGTCGATCTTGAACGTCCCTGCATGATGCAACCAGTAGCCGCCCCTCTTCCCGAGTTTGGAGAGCGAGGGAACGTCGTGGGATTCGAGTTGGTCGAAGACCGGGGATTTCAGCGGGGAAACGGTGACTTTCCCGCATCGAAGGGCTTTCTTGGCTTCATCCTCCGAAGGAGCCGGAACGGGATCGTGGGCTCCCAGGATGACGGGCCT
>JACQDU010000305.1 GCA_016200955.1 bacterium | reverse complement strand
CGTTCGGCGCTTCCGGCGCCACGAGCACCGCGCTCGCGAGGTAAGCGATCCCCGTGTAGACGCTCAGGAAGCGGGCATGCGAGTCGCCTCTCCCGTAGAAGCCCACCGCGAGGAGGCCGCCCTTCTTCCTGTCCCACCCGTCGGGAACGCGCACCGAGTAAGTGAGGCCTTGCGAGCTCTGCTTGGTCTCGACGCCGTCCGCGCGCGCCGGCGCCGCTCCGAGCACGACGAGCACGATGGCAAGGACGCAAGGGCGCAAGGGCGCGAAGACGCGAAGGGCTGCCTTCGTCACGCACGCCACTTCTTTGCGTCCTTGCGTCTTCGCGTCTTCGCGTTCCATGTCCTCTCGAGATGATACGAGAACCGACCTTCCGGGTTCCTGTAAGAGAGCTTGGAATCGTGTAGTCTTCGCCACTCGTGGAGAGCCAGCGAGAGCTCGTCAACGGCCGCTACCGCGTCGTCCGCCTCCTCGGGAGAGGTGGCATGGGGAAGGTCGCCCTCGCCCAGGACCTCGCCGAGGGAGGCCGCGAGCTCGCGCTCAAGAGCGTCCCGCGCGAGCAGCGCGAGGACCTCGCCCACGTCCAGCACGAGTTCCTGACGCTCTCTCGCCTGAAGCATCCGAACGTCGCCGAGGTCCACGACTTCGGCGTCATCGAGGAGACGGGCGAGCTCTTCTTCACCTCGGAGTACGTCCCCGGGATCGACCTCCTCGACGCGACGGACCCGAGGGGCTTCGCGAGCTCGCCCGCCGAGACGACGTGGGACGACCTGACCGACTGGATCGTCCAGGTCTGCCGCGGGCTCGAGTACGTCCACTCGCGCGGGCTCATCCACTACGACGTGAAGCCGGGGAACGTGCTCGTCGTCCGGCGCCCTCACGGCTCGGTCGTGAAGATCATCGACTTCGGCCTCGCCGGCTCCCGCACGCAGCTTCCGCTGGGAGTCATCAAGGGCACGGTCTCTTACATGGCCCCCGAGGTCGCGCGCTCGGCGCCGGTCGACAAGCGGGCCGACCTCTACTCGCTCGGGTGCACGCTCTACCAGTGCGTCACGCGCAAGCTCCCGTTCCGCGCGCAGACGAACCTCGAGGTCCTGAGAGCTCACATCCACGACTCTCCCCGCGATCCGCGCGAGCTCAGGCCCGAGCTTCCCGAGCCGCTGCGAGCCCTCATCCTGCGCCTCATGGAGAAGGACCCGCTCGACCGCTACGCGAGCGCGAACGACGTGATCCGCGCGCTCGCCTCCATGTCGGGGAAGCCGTTCGAGGTCGAGACCAAGGAGTCGGCCGCGTTCTGGGTCGCGAGCGGGAGCTTCGTCGGGAGAGAAGCCGAGTTCGACTTCCTCGTCCGGAGCTTCGACCGCGCCATCGCGAAGCCCGCCGAGAGCGACCAGGGCCCGGTCGCGGGCGCCGAGCCGGCCTCGAAGCAGCCCGAGCCCAAGGCCCCCGAGCCCTCGCCCGCTCGAGCGAAGCGCGGGAGCCTCGACCTCGGCGAGCGCCCCGTCGACTCGACTCACCCGGGAGAGGACCCGGGTCTTCCCGACCTCCTCGCTCCCGCGCGAGCCGCGCCTCCCTCGCGCGAGCCCAAGCGGCTCGTCCTCGTCTCGGGAGAGTCGGGCGTGGGAAAGAGCCGGCTCCTCCGGGAGTTCAAGACCTACGCCCAGCTCCGCGAGGTCGCCGTCGTCGAGGGCCGCGCGCTCGAGGACGGCGCGCCTTACGCGCCCTTCGCGCAGGTGATCAGGAAGATGCTCCACCTTTTTCCCTCCACGGCCGAGCCGTCGCCCGAGCTGCGCATCCGCGAGAGCGCACGGCGCGCCGGCCGAACGCGTTTCAAGGGCGATCGCCCGCCCACGCCGACCGCTCCCCCGACGGCGGGAGGGGGAACCGGGACCGCGAGCGGAGCGGGCGGAAAGGACCCGCTGAGAGGCCGTCTCCTCCGGCACTACGGCCCCGAGCTGTCGCGGCTCATTCCCGAGGTCGAGCTCGAGGGAACGCCGCCGCGCGTGGCCCTCGCTCCCGATCAGGAGAGGTTGCGTCTCCTCGACGCGCTCGCGCAGTTCCTCCTCCGCTTCGCGCAGGCGAGGCCGCTCGTCGTCATGCTGGAAGACCTCCACGACGCCGACGCGGAGACGGCGGAGCTCCTCCGTTACCTCGCGCGCAACCTCGAGCTCGCCGAGAGAGCGCGGGAGATGGCCCCTCGCTGGGGCTTCTCGCCGCCTCTCCCGCTGCGTCTTCTCGTCGTCGCGAGCTT
>JACQDU010000023.1 GCA_016200955.1 bacterium | reverse complement strand
CGTCGATCAGGCTCGCGTGGTTGCTCTCGTCCGAGAGCGCGCGGTCCTCTCTCCTCACGAGAGCGCCGAGCACCCCCAGGTTCGCGGAGTATCCGCTCGGAAAGAGGAGCGCGGCTTCCGTGCCCTTCCAGAGAGCGAGCTTCCGCTCGAGGTCTTCGTGAGCCTCGAGGTTCCCGCGCAGGAGCCGCGACGCCGGAGCGCCGAACGGCGCCTCCTCGAGCGAGCGCTTCATGGCGAGAGCGAGCGCCGGGTGCCGCGAGAGCCCGAGGTAGTCGTTCGACGTGAAGTCGATCCCTCGCGGGAGCGCGAGGGAGCGCTCCTGCGAGACGGCGCGACGCCCGCGAGCCTCGGCCTCGAGCGACTCGCAGAAGCTCCTGAGAGCCTCGAGGCGCTCCTCGGCGGCGCGCGTGGCCTCGCCGGCTTCCTCGCGCGAGCTCAGGAGCGTTTTCTCCTCTTCTCGACCTCGATCGTCGCCCGCGTCATGTCGACGGTCGCCGAGAGCTTCCAGAGGCACTTCGGGTCCTCGCTCTCGGGAGCCCAGGACACGTCGCGGAAGAGAGCCGAGATCGCGCGCGAGAGCTCGGTCGCCTTCGAGGGGTCGGCCTCCCAGCGCTCCTTCGCGAGGATCTCCTCGACGATCTTGTCCACGACGAGCTTGTGGGCCCGCCCGCGGCCCTCCTCGTCGCCGGGATACGAGAGGCCCGAGAAGCGCGCGTCGTTCGTCTCGACCGCGTGGCCCGGCGGCTCGCCCTCGTAGTAGGTCGTGCACGCCGAAAGCACGAGAGCGAGAGAGAGCGCGAGCGCCGCGCCCAAGAGAGAGCGCGCGCCCGTCCCGAGCTCCGACGAGCGGCTCACGAACGCGCTCCCGCACGGAGCTCGAGAGGCTCGAGGCCGAGAGCGCTCAGGAGAGCGCGGTCGCGGTCCTCGCCGGGGTTCGGCGTCGTGAGGAGCTTTTCTCCCGTGAAAATCGAGTTCGCTCCCGCGAGGAAGCAGAGAGCCTGCGCCTCGTCCGTGAGGTCGAGGCGGCCCGCGCTCAGGCGGACGACGGAGCGCGGGAGCGCGATCCTCGCCGTCGCGATCATGCGAGCGAGCTCGATCCCCGGAACGGGCGACCTTCCCTCGAGCGGCGTCCCGCTCACGGAGACGAGGGCGTTGACCGGCACGCTCTCGGGGTGAGGCTCGAACGACGCGAGCGTCGCGAGGAGCTCCATCCGGTCGTCGGTGCTCTCTCCCATGCCCACGATCCCGCCGCAGCAGACGGTCACGCCGGAGCGCCGGACTCGCTCGAGCGTCGCGAGCCGCTCCTCGTAGAGTCGCGTCGTGATGATCTCGCCGTAGTGCGAGGCCGACGTGTCGAGGTTGTGGTTGTAGGCCGTGAGGCCGGCCTCCGCGAGCCTCCTCGCCTGGTCGTCCGTGAGCATGCCGAGCGTACAGCACGCCTCGAGGCCGAGCGCGCGGACGCCGCGGACCATGTCGAGGATCGCGTCGAAGTCGCGCCCGTCCTTGACCTCGCGCCAGGCCGCTCCCATGCAGAAGCGGGTCGAGCCCGCCTCCTTCGCGGCTCGCGCTGCCTCGAGCGCGGCGGCGACCGAGACGAGAGGCTCGGCCTCGACTCCGGTCGAGTAGCGCGCGCTCTGCGGGCAATACGCGCAGTCCTCGGGGCAGCCGCCGGTCTTCACCGAGAGGAGCGTGCAGAGCTGGACCTTCCGCGGGTCGTGGTGCTCCCGGTGGACGGACTGGGCGCGGAAGACGAGCTCGCTCAGGGGGAGGTCGTGGATCGCTCGCAGCTCGCGGGCGGTCCAGTCGTGGCGGGGCTCGCTCATGGAGGCGGGAGGATAACCAAAAGTGACCGGCGCGTCTGGCCCCGACCAGGAGCGCTCGCGCCCGGGCAGGCTCCCACCGGACGGAGAAACCCGTCGACGCGGCGCCGCGGCGTCCCGGGCGCTCAGAACTTGCCGAGGAACATCTCCGCCTTCCAGGTGCCGTCGATCTCCAGCTCGATCGAGCGCTCGCGGATCGCGGTGATCTTCGCCTTGCAGGAGCCGACCTGCGTGACGCCGCCTTTCAGGGAGTTGGTCTTGAGCTCGAGCAACTCGCCCACCCCGTGAGCCTCTTGCCCGTCGCCCCTCGAGTCGATGAGGACCTCGCACGCGGACGGATCGCCGGGGACGTGGAGGATCGTCTGGACCACTCCGACGTAAGCCTGCACGGCCTCGCCGTAATCGATCCTCGCGACGAGGCCGCTGCCGTAGCTGGACTGGGCCACCTTGGCTTCCTTGTTGAGCGTCACGGTGAGCACGCCCGCCGTCTCGTCGAACTTGAAGCCGTACGCGTCCGCGATCGCGTGGAGCGCCGCCTCGTAGCCGAAGCCGACGAGGTCCACGTCCAGGATCCTCGCCCGGACCTCGGGAGAGATGACGAAGTTCTTGCCCGCCCGGCTCGCGAGCACCTGAACGAGCTCGGCGGCCGAGGCGCGGACGCAGTGGAGCGACGGCTCGACCTTCGAGTCGTGAGGGCGCCTGGGCTCGAGCGAGATCTCCGTGGGCGAGGGCTGCACGATCCGGTAGTTGCCGGTCCACGCGAGGTAGTTCAGGAGATCGAACCACGAGACGTCGTGCACGGAGAACGCCACGCGAGCTTCCGACGGAGGGATCGCGCCCACGACGGTCACGTGGGCGACCTTGGCGAGCGCGAGGATCGCCTCGTCGACACGAGCGTCCTTGAGCGTGAGGTCCACGGTCGCGTCCGGCGTCCCGTCGCGAGGTCTCACGTTGGCCTCGTCGGCGTCGAAGGATCGCGCGCCCCGGAGCTCGTGCGCCGCGACCACGACGATGCCGTCGTACTCGCCGCAGTAGAGGTCGCAGGTGCTCACGATCGTGTCGAAGGCCCGTCTCCAGGGGAGCCCCCGGAGGTTCCCCCGCATCGTGCCGTAGACGTCGGGCGCCACGATCACGTTCTTCCCGCTCTTCGAGCAGAGGTCCTTGAGGAGGGTCCGCACGTCGCCCTTCGCGGTGTCCCAGTCCGTGTCCGCCATGGGGACGAGAGCACGCATCCCGTAACCGACGGGCAGGACGCGGCACTTGAGCTGGCGCGCGACGCTCTCGAGCGCGGCGGGCCAGTCGTTCGGCCCTTCCACGCGCACGGAGACGCGCCCGCGCACGGAGGGATCGGCGACGACGTCGTTCGAGTTCTTGGCGAAGAAGTCGAGGGCCTCCTGGACCGGAACGTCCTTGAGCTCCTGGGAGGTGAAGGCGACGCGGGTCGTGGTCGTGGGCGGCGTCGCCGCGGCCGGAGGCATCGCGGTCGGGGCGGCCTTGTTCTCGACCGTCATCGGCTTCGAGAGGTACGACGAGGCCGCGGCCGCGGCACCCCCGAGCACGAGCACCGTGCCGAGCGCGATGATCCTCGAGCGACGCGGACCTCGCGATCGCGCGGGCGCCGCGGAAGCGCTCGCTCGCTCGAGCTGCGGCCTCACCGTGCGCGTCTCCTCGCAGCCGTAGGCGCTGCAGCGGCCGTGGGAGCGGAAGCAGTCGTCGTGGTGCGGGGCGAGGCAGGACGCGCAGTAGCACGTCTGGTCGCGCGCGAGCACGTCGTGGCAGAACGAGCAGACGAGGGCGATCGACAGGTCCGGCGTCGTCGCGACCCCGGCGCTCGGTGCCTCGGGCGAGGCGATCCGCGCCACGATCTTCTCGAAGACCTTCTCGGGGAGAGGGCCGGCGGCGAAGTCTCCCTTGGTGGCAGGCATGGCGTCGTCCTCCGTGGGTTCTCTCAGGGTCTCGAAGGCTCCGTCGTAGGTCTGGGCGAGCTTGCTGCAAGCCTGGCAGCTCGCGAGGTGAGCGCTCACGCCCTCGGCCTCGTCTTCCTCGAGGACCTCGAGAGGACGGAACGGAAGGAGAGACCTGATCTCGACGCACGTCATGACGCGACCTCCTCGGAGATGATCCCTCGCCGCTTGAGCTCGCGGCCGAGGAGCACGCATGCGGCGCGGAGCCGGTTCCTCGCCGTGCGCACGGTGCACGAGAGGCCGTCCGCGATCTCCTCGAGCTTGAGCCCGTGGACGTGCCGCAGGAGGAGGATCGAGCGGTGCTCCGGCGCGAGCGCGGCGAGCGACTCGTGGACGGCCGCCTTGCTCTCGTTCCGCGAGGCTCCCTCGACGACGGGCGCTTCGCCCGGCGCGGCACCCTCGCGGAGAGGCTCCGTGCGCTCGCGCTTCGAGCGTGCCCGGAGGACGTCGATCGCGACGTTCCGGGCGACGGAGAAGACGTAGGGCCGCAGCGCTCGCTCGGGGTCGAATCCGCCGAAGCCGCGGTGCAGGCGCACGAACGTCTCCTGGAGCGCGTCCTCGGCCGCTTGCCTTTCTTTCAGGAGCCGCCTCAGGAAGCGAAAGACGTCCGGCCCGTGCCGCTCGTAGATCGTCCTGAACGCCGCGTGCTCGGGGTCCGCCCCCGACTTGCAGCGTGAGGCGGCCTCCGAGTCCGAGAGGTCGGCCATGTCTTCGAGTATGGCTCCGGAGCTTCCCGTGGACATGCGGCCCCTGGCTCCCTTGCCCTGGACTACGAGTCGAGGGAGCGAAAAGGGAAAAGATTCATCCGAGAAAGAGAACGTCGTTGAAACCACCGAGCGCGCCACGACCACCGGGTCGTTTTCTTCGGTGTTCATCGGTGCGTTCGGTGGTTCCGCGAACCTTCACGTGAGACGGGCGATCCTCACCCGGTCTCCCTCGCGCTCGAGAGAGAACTCGGCGTCGCCCAGCCTCACGACCCAGCGCGGGGAGTCGAGCTCCCCCTCGACCGTCTCCGCCTCGCCTCTGGCGACGATCGTCACGCTCCCGCGGCCGCCCGAGATTTCCCCCTCGTAGCCGAGG
>JACQDU010000301.1 GCA_016200955.1 bacterium | reverse complement strand
CGCCTTGGGGCATGGCGGACCAAGATGACTTCTTCTTTCCGCGAGAAGAATTGGATTGTTTAGTAGTCTAGAGCGCCATGCCCGACGCCGGCTACACGCTCGTCGTGAAGGACGGGCCCGGACCCGAGCGCGTCTACGTCCTCGAGAAGGACGCCGCCGTCGGGCGCGACCGCGCGTGCGAGGTCGTGCTCGGAGCCGGCGGCGTCTCGCGCAAACACTGCGTGATCGGGCGCACGCGCGAGGGCGGGCTCGTCCTGCGCGACCTCGGCTCTCGCAACGGGACGTTCGTGAACGGCGAGCGCGTCGAGAAGACGCGCCTCCGCGAGGGCGACAAGGTCGCGGTCGGCGAGGCGACTCTCCGCATCTAGGCGCTCAAGGCGAGCGAGGCGAAGGAGACCGAGGCGACCACGCGCGACCTCGCCAAGGCGGGAGAGCCCCAGGAGGGCGCCGTCGTCTTCATCGCCGAGAGCGCGGAGGCCAAGCGCTGCCTGCGCGTGATCGAGAAGGCCGCTCCCACGGACTCGACCGTCCTCGTGACGGGCGAGTCGGGGACGGGCAAGGAAGTCGTCGCGCGCCTCCTCCACGCGAGGAGCCCTCGGCGCGCGGGGCCCTTCATCGACGTGAACTGCGGCGCCCTCGCGCCGACCCTCGTGGACGCCGAGCTCTTCGGCCACGAGAAGGGAGCGTTCACGGGAGCCGAGAAGCGGCGCGAGGGAAAGCTCGAGCTCGCCCACGGAGGGACGCTCTTCCTGGACGAGGTCGGCGAGCTCTCGCTCGACGCCCAGGTGAAGCTCCTGCGAGTCCTCGAGGAGAGGAGGCTCGTCCGCGTGGGTGGGAAGGACGAGGTCGCCGTCGACGTGCGCCTCGTCGCCGCGACTCACAGGGACCTGGAGCAGCTCGTCACGGAGGGGAAGTTCCGCGAGGACCTCTATTACCGGCTCGAGGTGATCCGCATCCACGTCCCGCCTCTCCGCGAGAGGAGAGACGACGTGCTCCCGCTCGCTCGCCTCTTCCTCGCTCGCGTGCGCCAGCGCACGGGGAGAGCGGTCGAGGGTTTCTCTCCCGACGCGGAGAAGCGCCTCCTCGAGCACGCCTGGCCCGGGAACGCGCGCGAGCTCAGGAACGCGGTCGAGCGCGCCGTCGTTCTCGGCGAGGGCACGAGCGCGCGCTCCGCTACGCTCACTGGAACAAGACGAAGGCGGCCGAGATCCTCGGCATCCGCCGGCCGACGATCTACGAGAAGATCAAGCAGTACGACCTGAAGCCCGCGGAGTAGCGCGCCCGCGAGAGCACGACTATGATCCCGCGCGTGCTCTCCGACGAAGCCACGACGCTCCTCCCATTCGAGATCTACGTCCCGCGGATCGCGGCCGGCATCGAGGAGTTCCTGAAGCAGCACGAGAGCCCCTTCCTCGTCGTCGAGACTCTCGAGGAGATTCCCGGGATGGTGAGCCCGGGAGACCTCCTCCTCGCGACGCGGAAGGGCGGGAGGGCGCAGGCTCGCCGTATGGTCTCTCCGATCGCGAAGCGGCCCGGCGCGAACCCGTTCGCCGACCTGATCTCCGTCGGGCGAGGAGCGAACAACGACATCGTGATCGTCGGCCTCGCGATGTCGAAGGTCCACGCTTACTTCGTCCGCACGGGCGATGCCGGCTGGAGCATCCAGGACGCGGGCTCCATGAACGGCACCGCCGTCCGCCGCGAGAGGCTCGCGCCCAAGGGTCCTCCGACGCCGGTGTGCGACGGCGACGTCGTCCAGTTCGGCGACAACGTGCTCGCGAACTTCATGACCCCCGAGAGCTTCGCGCGCCTCCTCGACTTCTTCGCGAAGCACTCGAAGAAGCCGGGGGTCCAGAAGAACTGAGCGCCTCAGCCAAGTGAGCGAGACCTCGCGACGCCGGGCGCTCATCGCCTCTCCGGTCGTCGCGTCCGCGGCCTACTCGTTCCTCGTGCTCCTCCTTCCGGCGCGCGGGCTCACGTTCTTCTGGGACGACTGGCTCCACCTCGCGCGGCTCGCGCGCGAGCCCGCTCCGGGCCGGTGGCTCGCTCCGTTCCAGGAGCACTGGGAGCCGCTCTTCTTCCTCCTGTTCGACCTGGAGCACGGCGCCTTCGGCGCGAACCACACGTTCTTCCTCGCGACGACGTGGCTGATCCACGTCGTGAACGTCTTCCTGCTCTCGCGGCTCCTCGCCGCGCGCACGGGCGACGAGCGCCTCGCGGCGATCGGCGCGGCGGCGTTCGGGCTCACGACGACTTACCGCGAGGTCCTCTGGTGGGCCGAGCTCGGCGCCATGGCTCTCACGTTCGCGATCGTCGTCCTCGGGTTCCTCGCCTTCGAGCGAGCCCGCCGCGGAGAGCGGCGCTTCCTCGTCCTGGCGCTCGTCGCGGTCTTCACGGCGCCGCTCGGGTTCAGCTCGGGGCTCGCGCTAGGCCCCGCCCTCGCGGCCGAGGGGTGGCTCCTCGCTCCCCGCGAGCGGCGAACGGCGCTCGCGCTCGCGCCGCTGGGAGCGTGGCTCCTCCACCTGGCCGTCTACGCGCTCGCCGCGCAGGGCGCCCCCGAGACGGTTGCGCACCGGCTCCCGCAGGACGCGAGCGCGCTCGGGAGCGCGCTCCTCCTGGGCTCGAACGCGATCGGCCTCGGCGTGGTCCGGCGGAACTTCGTCCCGCACGTCGAGGACGGCGTCGGGAGCGGAGCGGGTCTCGCGCTCGCGTGGTTCGCGGCGGTCGTCGCGGTCGCGCCGCGCCTCTCTCCCGGGGGGAGGCGGAGACTCGTGCTCGCGCAGGTCTTCCTGCTGCTGCTCGTCGCACCGATCGCGGCGACGCGCCACGCGATGCCGCCGATCGCCGGCGCCTGGTCGCGCTACCAGTACCTCCCGGCGATCGCCTGGACCTCGACGCTCGCGCTCGCGCTCGCGCCCGCGCTCCGCCGGGCCCCGCGTCTCGTCCTGAGCCTGGCTGCGGGCGGGCTCGTCGCGCTCGCGCTCGCCCACGCGGTCGCCGCCCGGGACGACGAGCGTCCCTTCACGCCCACGGCGCGGAGGCCGCACCTCGCGCTGCTCCACCGGCTCGAGGCGGCCGTCCGCGGGGCCCCGGGGCCGGTCTACGACGCTCCCGTGAGCATCCGCGTCGGCGCGTTCGGCGAGCGGAACGCACCGGTCTCCCGCGCGAGCGACCTCCTCGCGGTGATCGCGCCGGAGACGAGCGCGAGCTGGACGAGGGAGAGGACGCCCGCGAGCCTGGCGCCGCTCGAGGCCGACCCCGAGCTCGCGCCGCTCTTCGCGCCCGGGAACCGCTGAGGCGAGACTCGGCACGTCGAGACCCGCGACCACGAACGCTCGATCCGATCTCGGGAACACGAAGACCCCAAGAGCCGAAGACGCGAGGGCACGGCCGGCGACTCCGCGCCTTCTTTCTTCGCGACTCTCCTTGCGCCTTCGCGCCTTTGCGCCTTTGCGTTCTTGCCGCGGGTTCGACCGACTGCCTCTCGGCTAGAACGACCCCTCGTCGAAGAACTCCGCGACGTCCTTCGTGCCCTTCCCGACCTGCACGACGAGGTCGAAGCGGGAGGCGGCCTCCTCGCAGAGCTTCCGGAGCTCCGTCACGAGAGGAGAGCCGAACGCGGCGCCGGCGGACTCCATCTCGACGCGGAAGTAATGGATCGGCTCCCCGTCGTGGCCGGTGTAGACCTCGGCCTGCGTCGAGACGTCGGCGCTCGAGATCTCGACGAGGAACGCGTCGGCGTCGAGGCGCTGCGTGTCTCCGCGCGCCTCGAGCCACGAGTTGATCTTCTCGGCATCGACGGCGGTCGCGATGTCGCGCGGGACCAGCGTGATGCTCTTTCCCATCTTGGCTCCCCTAGACGGGCCAGACGCCCGTCTTGCGCGGCGGCCGCTCGACGTGCTTGTTCCACGCGAGCTCGAGGCCGCGGCAGACGACCGCTCTCGTGTCGCGCGGGTCGATGATGTCGTCCACGAGGGCGTGGCCCGCCGCGATGTACGGGTCTATGAACTTCTTGAACTGGGAGACGAGGTCCTTGCGAGCCACGGCGGGATCGGGCGGGATCTGGAGCGGCCTCGATCTGCTTCCTGAAGATGATGTTCACGGCGCCCTCGGCTCCCATGAGCGAGATCTCGGCCGTCGGCCACGCCACGAGGAGGTCGGGCTCGTAAGCTCTCCCGCACATGACGTAGTAGCCGGCGCCGTAAGCCTTCCTCACGATCACGGTGATCTTCGGCACCGTCGCCTGCGCGACCGCGTAGAGCATCTTCGCGCCGTGGCGGATGATCCCCTGCTTCTCGACGCGCGAGCCGACCCAGAAGCCGGGGACGTCTTGCAGGAAGATGAGCGGGATGTTGAACGCGTCGCAGAGGGTCACGAAGTGCGCGGCCTTGTCGGCGCAGTCGTTGTCGAGAGCGCCTCCCGCGTGCTTGGACTGGCTCGCGACGATCCCCGCGCTCCTCCCGCCGAAGCGGGCGAGTCCGACCAGGATCGCGCGGCCGAACTCGGGCTGGATCTCGAAGAACTTCCCGTGGTCCACGATCCGGCGCACGACCTCGTGCATGTCGAAGCCGTAGCGGACGTCGTCGGGGATCACCTCGAGGAGCCCCTCGTCCCTCCGGTCGATCGGGTCGTCGCACGGAATGATCGGCGGCTTCTCCCCCGAGTGCGAGGGAAAGTAGGAGAGGTAGTCGCGGATCGCGGCGAGGCACGCGTCCTCGCTCTCGACCTCGAGGTGGCCGACGCCGGACTCGCGGCAGTGGACCTGGGAGCCCCCGAGCTCCTGCTCGGTCACGTCCTCTCCCACGGCCGCTTTCACGAGAGGAGGCCCGGCGAGCGCCATGCTGCCGATCCCCTTGACCATGGGCACGAAGTCGGCGAGGCCCGGGATGTAAGCCGTGCCCGCCGCTCCCGGTCCGACCATGGCGGCGACCTGCGGGACGACTCCCGACATGACGACCTGCTCGCGGAAGAGCCAGCCCGAGCCCGCGAACTGGGTCCCCGCGGCTTCCTGGATGCGAGCGCCGGCCGAGTCCACGAGCCAGACGATCGGGACCCGGTCCTTCAAGCAGAGCTCGCGGATCCGCGTGACCTTGACCTCGCCCGTGTGGCCGATCGAGCCGGCCATGACGGTGAAGTCGTAGGCCGCGACGCCGACCGCACGGCCGCCGATCTTCCCGAGGCCGGTGATGACGCCGTCCGCGGGAGCTTCCTTCCCGCGCATGGTCGAGGCGCCCATGTGCTCGGCGAGGATCCCCGTCTCGACGAAGGTCCCCGCGTCGAACAGGCGCTCGATGCGCTCGCGGCACGTGAGCTTTCCCGACGCGTGCTGCTTCGCGACCTTGTCGGCGCCGCCCATCTCGCGCGCCTCGGCCTTCCGCCACTCGAGCTCGCGGACGAGCTCTCGCATGCGGTCGCCCTTCGCGCGCGGCGCGCGCGCGCT
>JACQDU010000064.1 GCA_016200955.1 bacterium | reverse complement strand
TCTCCCGTTCCGCTCGTCGAGCAGCTCAACGCCGCGGCGGGCGCTCACGGGGTCGGGCGGTTGCTGACGATGGAAGACCGGCTCATCGGGATCAAGATGAGAGAGGTCTACGAGCAGCCCGCGGCGACCGTGCTCCACCTGGCGAAGCGCGCCCTCGAGCAGCTCGTCCTCTCGCGGGAGCTCGTGCTCTTCAAAGGCCGTCTGGCGGAGAAGTACGCCGAGCTCACCTACAACGGCCTCTGGTTCTCCGAGCTCCGCGAGGCGCTCGACGCGTTCTTCGAGAAGACGTGCGAGTACGTCGAGGGAGAAGTGCGCGTCCGCGTCCACAAGGCCCAGGCGCGCGCGGTCGGCGTCCGCTCGAAGTACAGCCTCTACAGCCGCGGCCTCGCGGCGCCTTCCTCGGACGAGGACGAGTTCTCGCACGAGGCGGTGCGCGGCTACATGGACACGATCAGCCTGTCCATGAAGCACCAGCCGGATCACTGGAAGAAGGAAGTCGCCGAGGACTGAGCGAAGCGCAGGCCTCCGGTGCCGACTGACCGGGCGAATTTCTTGAACGCTGGCCCGGCCCGGAAAGTCCCTTATAGTGTTCGCCTTCCAGCAAACACACTCGTGTCTGGAGGCCGAGGGACGACACATGGCCACGATCACCATGCCGACGACGCCCGCGCGCACGCGGATCGCACCCTCGCCGACCGGCGACCCGCACGTCGGGACCGCTTACATCGCCCTGTTCAACAAGGCCCTCGCGGTGCGCTCGAAGGGCCAGTTCCTCCTTCGCATCGAGGACACGGACCGCGAGCGCTACGTCGAGGGCTCGGAGAAGATGATCTTCGAGGCCCTCCGCTGGCTCTCGCTCGACTACGACGAGGGCCCGGACGTGGGCGGCCCTCACGCGCCTTACAGGCAGAGCGAGAGGAGCGCGATCTACAAGAAGGCCGTGGACGACCTGCTCTCGCGGAAGCAGGCGTATCGCTGCTTCTGCACGGCCGCTCGCCTCGAGCAGATGCGCTCGGACATGAAGGCTCGCAAGGAGCAGCCCGGCTACGACAGGACGTGCCGCAAGCTCTCGGAGGACGACGCCCGCGCGAAGCTCGCGGAGGGCGTGGCGTGCGTCGTCCGGCTCGCGGTCCCTCTCGAGGGGCAGACGGCCTTCGAGGACGGGCTCCGGGGAAAGACGGTCTTCGAGAACCGGACGATCGACGACCAGGTCCTGCTCAAGTCGGACGGGCTCCCGAAGTATCACCTCGCGAACGTCGTCGACGACCACGAGATGAGGATCACGCACGTGATCCGCGCGGAGGAGTGGATCACGTCCACGCCGAAGCACGTGCTCCTCTACAGGGCGTTCGGCTGGGAGGCGCCGGCGTTCTGCCACATGCCGCTTCTCAGGAACAAGGACAAGTCGAAGATCTCGAAGCGGAAGAACCCGACCTCGCTCATCTGGTATCGCGACGAGGGCTTCTTGCCCGAGGCCCTCGTGAACTTCCTCGGGCTCATGGGCTACAGCATGAGCGACCAGCGGGAGATCTTCACGAAGGAAGAGTTCATCGCCGACTTCGACATCTCGCGCGTCGGCACGACGGGTCCGGTCTTCGACCTCCAGAAGCTCGAGCACGTGAACGGCGAGTGGATCCAGAAGAGGATCTCTCTCGACGACTTCGTGCGCCGGATCTCGGCTCACTGGAAGGGCAAGTACGACGAGGCCCTCGTCCGCAAGCTCGCGCCGCTCATCCAGCCGCGGATCAAGAAGCTCAAGGAGTGGTCGGACTACGCCGACTCCTTCTTCTTCGGCTGCCCGGACTACAAGACCGAGGAGCTCTCGGGAAAGCGCACGCCCGCCGAGGCCGCCGCGATCCTCGACCGGACGATCGCTCTCGTGGCGGGCGCCCCGAGCTTCGAGCACAAGGCGCTCGAGGAAGCCGCGAAGGCCGCGGCCGCGGAGGCGAACATGAAGCCGCGCGACTTCCTGGCCGCGGTCTTCGTCGCCGTCACGGGGAAGCCGGTGGCTCCGCCGCTCTTCGACAGCATGGAGATCCTCGGGCGAGACGAGACGCTCGCGCGGCTCAGGAAGGCGCGGGCGAAGCTCGCTTGACGTGCTCCGGCGCTCTGATACCTTGCTCGCTCGTGGTCGGCCCCATCGTCTAGCCCGGTTAGGACAGAAGCCTCTCAAGCTTCAGGCAGGGGTTCAAATCCCCTTGGGGTCATTCGCAACGCCGCACGGCTCATCGAGTTGGGGGCGCCCTCCGTTCGAGTGTGCCCAGATTTGTGCCCTTCTTGGGGCGGCTTACCGTCCGTTCCGGTCGCGCGGGCCTCGACCGGCGAGGGTCTCGTGCCCGTGTCGATCCTCGCCACGGCGGCGCGGCCGTCGTGGAGTTCGAGCTTCGTGTAGACGTTTGCGGTGAGCATCGGCGTCGAGTGCCGCATGAGCTTCTGCGCGAGAGCGAGCGGCACGTCCGCCCGGGCGAGGCTCGTGGCGAACGTTACCCGGAGTCCGTGGAAGTCGAGCACGCCTTCCGCCGTCTCGTGGGCGGCCTCGTTCTCGATGATGCCGGCGGTGACGAGGTCCGAGTAGAACGTCGGGGTCACCGGAACGGCGGCGAAGACCGGCGCCTCGGCCTCGGCCTTACCGCGGAAGGAGCGGAGCGCCTCGACCACCTCCTTGCGGAGCGGGAGCGCCACCGGGCGGCGGTTCTTCGCGTCCCTCGCCGGAAGTGTGACGGTCGCCGTCACGAGGTCGACCATGTGCCAGCGGAGCGCACGCAGCTCCGAGCGGCGCAGCCCCGTCGTCGCCGCGAGGAGGTAGCAGACGCGGCGTTCGGTCGGGATCTCGGCCGCGAGGAGCTTCCCGAGCTGCTCGCAAGCGCGAAAGTCGTTCGCGGTCTTCGGCGAGAGGGGCTTCGGCTCGTGGCCTTCCCGCGTGTCGCCGGCCTCGGTCACGCGCGAGAGCGCGGCGCGGATCCGCTCGGGCGTGACGTGCTCGACCCTTTCGATGCCTTGGAGCAGGCGGCGGATCCGGTAAGCGGTCTTCTCGGCATGCTCCTCCGTTCGCCCACGACGCACCAGCTCGGCCTTGTACTGCTCGACGAGGTCGAGGGGCGGCGTCTCGCGCGTGACCCGGCGGGTGTTCGCGCCGGCCGTGCGGAGGGCGGCGTCTCTCAGGATGTCGCCCTCGCGGATCCGGGCGGCGTCCTTGTTCGAGCGGCCCTTGACGCCCGTGGACTCGCGGAAGGACAGCCCGTTGACCGTGTACTTGACCCACCACGTCTTGCCGCGCAGGTAGAGCGCCATGGATGCCTCTTACTTCTCGTTCGTGGGGATCTGAGCGAAAGCGAGGAGCCCGCGCTCCGCGTGTTCGATCGACGCCTGCCGGTCCTCGTCATCGAGCTTCCGCGGGTCTCGGGCAGCGCCGAGGGCGATCCTGCCCGCCCGGTCGAGTTCGATGAGCGCAGCGTCCTGGTGCTCGCGGAAGACGCCCGCGAGATGGTGGCGCACGCCGGAAAGCGCCGGGCGCTCGTCCTCGTTCTGCTTCACCAAGTACTCGACGATCTTGACGATTCGATCACCGAGGGCGCGGAAGTCCTCGGTGGGGAGCGGGGGCGGCGAGCCCGTCACGGCGCGCACGATCGCGGCTCGCACCACGTCGGCCGTCGTGACCTTCGAGCGAAAGCCGGGTTCGACCTTGGCGGCGTGCTCTCGCTCAACTCGCACGCGGTGCTCCTCGAGCCGTCCCCGCAAGTCGGGCTCGAGGTAGAGGAGGAACGCGCCCTCTCGCTTCCGCGGGGCGGCCTTTCCCCTTCTCGTCTTCTTCGGCTTCTTCGCCACGAACGTCGCCTCCGTCGTCTCCGTCGTCGCGTCCGCGTCCACGAATCGCCTCTCCTTCTGGCATATGCCCCGTGTGTCGCGCGAGCCCGTCCTGGGTGAGGGCGTGCGCCCATGCGTCCTCGTCATCTCCTGGTCGGTCGAGCGCCTCGGGGTGGTTCTGGGCAAGCCGATCGAGGGCCTCGAGCCCGTCGCGGATCGCGGCGAGGTCGAGGGGCGGCGGTTTCGACCGGGCGCACCACTTGCGCCGGCTCATGCCGGCACTGGCCGAGCGCGTAACCGTAAGGCGCCTCGCCGCCCGTGAACCGCCCTTCCTCAGCCATGTGGGCCATCGCGGCCGAGGTCCGCTCGCCGATCGCCTCCCGCTCCCACTGCGCCACGGAAGCCAGGACGTTGAGGACGAGCCGGCCGGCCGCGGAGCGCGTGTCGATGTTCTCGGCGACGGAGAGGAGCGCGGCCGTCTCGAAGTGCTCGGCGATGAGCGTCCCGAGGTCGCGCACGCTTCGGGTAAGGCGGTCGAGCTTCGCGACGAGGAGCCCGTCGGCCTCGCCGCGGGCGAGCCGGTCGAGGGCGCGCCCAAGGCCGGGACGGTCGAGGGTCTTCGCGCTCACCCCGGCGTCCACGACCACCTCGACAAGCTCTAGCCCGTAGAGGCTCGCGTAGGCTTCGAGCTTCGAGCGCTGCGCGGCGAGGCTCACGCCTTCGTCGGCCTGCTTATCCGTCGAGACCCTCACGTAGCCGATCACCCTCGTTGCGCCCTCCGCCGTCTTCGTCGCCCGCTTCGCCCTGGCCACGGCTCACTCTCCTATGGCCCGCAGTATATACTATTGGCATATGCCATGGCAAGGCCAAGGTATCCGTTACGGCGGGGTCCCGCCGTTACGAGACCGGCGCTTCCCTCGGCGCCTGTCGCGGCGCTCCTGCTCGACTTCCGCGAGGAGATCGAGCATGTAAGCCATCATGCGTTCGGGACGACGCCGGTAGAGCCCGTGCGTCCCCGCACGGGTGGTCCGGCGGTAGAACGGCTGGTCGGGCCAGCGGCAGAGCCCGCCGCCCGGACGGTGGGGCCACTGGTAGGCGATGCACCGGCACGGCCGGCATCGCGCCCGTGGCCTGCGAGTCCAGGGCGAGAGAACGTGCAGGAGCAGAAACGGACGCGCCACGATAGGTCCGCGGTGGTGACGGCCCGCGTGGGAAAGACACCGCTGCGCGGGATCGTCCCAGAGCGCGAACGCCCGGCACGGCTCACCGTCTCGCCGCGTGCCAAGGCAGCGTCGTCGTTCCCACGCCTCAGCTGAGTAGCCCACGTCCTCGGCCTCTCTCGCCCCTGGGAAGGCGGGGCACGCCGCGTCTCGAATTCAAACCAATGAAGTGGCATATGCCAGTTATACCTCCGGCGCTTTCCGCGGAGGGCCTTTGCTCGCTCACGGCGCCTTCTCGGTCCCGTTCCCCGAACGAGGCTCCGAGCCGCCACGCCGCCACGAGCTAGACGTCCCAAGCCCTTGCGGCGAGGATGGGTCCGCCACGTCGCGGTCCTTGTGGCGGCTCGTGTCCGCGCGCAAGTCCTTGTCGTGTCTAGCTTGTGGCGCCGTGGCGTTTGAAAGGTAGCGTGCGAACGCGTCGGAGAGGTCTTCCAGCTTGTAGCCCTTGGGCGTCGTCTCCTTCATGACGCCGGTCTTCGCGTCCTTCACTTGCACGCGGATCGTGCCGGGGCGGATGCCGTAGTCCTTCAGGAGCCTCGCGAGCCCCGTTGACGAAAGCGGCTTGCCACCGCGGCCGTGCTCCGACCAGGGACGCTCCTCGTTCGCGTTGAGGGCTTCGAGGATCGTGCTCGTGGCGAGCTTCTCGATGCCGTCGAGGAACAATTCTCGGAGGTCGCCGAGGAGAAGGATGCTCTCCGCGCCGTCGCCCTCGTCGCGGTCCCCGGACAGCGCCGTCGCTGCCACACGAGCACGCTTCGGCCACTCGCCGCCGACCGCGTCGGCAATCGCCAGGAGCGAACGCCAGCAGTCGGCCGCGCGGTCGTCGAGCACGTCGGGGATGCCAGGATCGGCCGCTTCGAGCGCGTCCCGGTGGTCGGCGATCCAGCGAGCCATCTTCCGACGGAGCGGCTCGAGTTCCTTCTCCAGCGTCTTCCGCCGGACACGCTCCGTCTTCTCGCCTCGTTTCTTGCGCTTCATTGCGATGATGATCGAGCGGTCCTCGATCGTCCCCGGGAGCTTGCCGATCGCCGCGAGCGCAGCCGGCGCGAACGCGGAGAAGCGGCGTGGCTCGTGGTCGTCGCCTACGCAACGGACCACGACGCCGTCGGGCTCGAACCCGGCATTGAGGATCCCGCGTAGTTCTTCGTTCTCAGGGACGAACGAGTCGGCCTCGTCGATGAGGAGCGTTGGCCGGAAGACTTCCACGGCGCGGAAGAGCGCCGCCGCCGTGACGTTCGAGCAGGCGAGCGGCCGACGGACGGCGCGGAGAAGAAGCGCGAGCGCTCGAGACTTCCCCGACCGCATGGTCGGCGACTTGAACGCGAGCCGAGGCGTGTGCTCGAACACCTCGGGCGCATAGGTCTGGACTACCCAGAGCGCGAGCGCGATGAAGGCGTGGAACGGCGCGATAAGGTAGCGCCGGAAGGTTGCCTCGAGAGCGTCGAGCAACTCCGCGGCGTTGACTGGCTCGGGCCACGGCTGCGGGTCTGCGAACGTGACGGCGGTTCCAGTCGCGCCCTCTTCAACGATCGCCGGCGCTTGCTCGACGAGGACGCGCTCGATCTCGCCGACCAGCTTGAGCTCAGCGAAGGCGGCGCGAGCGCGTGCCCAGGCGGGCGGATCTTTCGCCCGCACGAGCCTGAGCGCGTCGAGAGCCGCCGGCTCGAACGGGGCGCCGGGATCCGCCTTCGCCTTGTCGGCGAGCCCGGCGACGAGCTGGCGGGCTCGAGTCAGCTTCTCCTCGCCGTCCGGATACCGCTTCCATACGTCGTCGAGGATCGCGAGGGCGTCCGCCTCGGGAGCCGGCGGCCGGCAGTTCTTCGCCAGCTCGAGGATGACCGGCCTCGCTTCCTCGATCGTGGTTCCGAGCCCACGAAGACGACTCGCTTCGCGGAAGATGGTCAGGTGCTTGTGACCCTGGGGCACTCCCGTCGCCACGGCCGGGGCCGGCGAGGGACCGCGGATCTGCGAGTAAGGCGTTGAGCCCGGCGGACTAACCGTCGGTGCCTTCGGCTGCGAGGGCGCGTAGCCGAGGCGGCGCAGCATCTCGCTCGTCACCGGGACGCCGCTCCCGACCTTGAGGATCGTCGCCGTCCGACCCGTCTTCTGGTTGATGGTGCCGGGGCACCTCATCAAGCGGTCGAGGTTGGTCAGCCTGTCGAACTTGATGCCCTCGCGGCGGAACTTCGCGGCGAGGTGGTCGACCAGCCACTCGCGCTCCTCCCCCGGCAGGGCGGGATCGGTGGAGATCCATCCCTGTGCGCCGCGCCCAGAGTCGATGACTGTCGGACGGGAGCCCACGGTGCTGTCGAGGTAGTCGGCGGAAGCCAGTGCAACCTCGCGACTCGCGGGCGAGTCCTCCATCGAGGTACCCGCATCGGGATCCGGGTCGAAGAGGACGACGCGCCCCGCGAGGATCTGCTTGGCCTTCACCTTACCGACCGCCCCGGGCTCCACCGGGTTACCGCAAAAGTACCGGCCCCAGCCCTTCCCGAACTTCGAGAGCCACTTCTCAGCCGCCTCGGGGTCGTCGAAGCACTCACCCCGGAACCTTCGGTCGAGATGGATCGCCGCCACGTTGAACCTCTCGCCGGGCGAGAAGCCGCAGGCCGCAAGGGCGCCTCGGAGCGATGACTCGACGGCTTCGGTCGTCGCGCTCATCACCGGCTACACTCCGCCGGCCGCGCGGCGGCGCGTCCACGCGATGTACTTCCCGAGTTCGCTTTCGCTGATGTAGGTTCCGCGGCGGCCGGGCTTCTCGAGGGCGCAGCCGGCCGCGACGAGCCCGGCGCGCAGGGTCTCGATGCGCAGCCCGAATCGGTGCGCGAGTGCCTTGCCTACCTTGAGCCGCGGCTCAACGGTGCTTAGGCGATCCATACGCGTCCTCCTGACACTCGGGGGCGCTTCGCGGGGGTCGCGGGCGCTTCCGGCGTTACAGAGAGACGGGCTACGTGCGGTGTGGCGTCGCTACGTGGCGCGTAGCATCTAGCGCGTCACCGTCCACCTTGCGGTGCCGGTGTGACGGAGCGTGAAGCCGAGCTGGACGTGCTCCATGAGGTATTGTCGGATCGGAGACCGCTCGGGGAGCCGCCGAAGGGCGAGGTCGATCCTCCGTGCCACGCTCTTCCGGGCGCGTTCGGCCTCGTCGCCGAGCCGCTTACGGCGACGACGGCCCCCGTCCTTGCTGTGCGGTGCGGTCGCGTCGAGGACGTGGCCCCTGAGCTGTTCGAGTTCGCCCTGTTCCGTCTCCGTGCGGGAGTCCCGCGCCGCGAGATCGCGGATGCGCTCGCCGCACTCGCGGAGCGCTCGCAGATCGAGCACATCTTCTCCGGCCGCAGGAGACGAGAGCGAGCCGGCCTCGTCCTCACTCGCGCCGCGATTCCGAACGCCCTCGCGCCGACGCTTTGCGCTCTCTAGGTCGAGCGCGGTCACTCCGTCCGACTCGGCCGTGAGGACTGCCGCGAGGTCGTGCCAGCCCTTGCCGCGCAACCCTACGTGTTCGGTCTCGCCGATGCGGATCCGCCACGTGTCGTTCGGCTCGCGCGTGAGGCGGTACTCGGGCTTGACCGAGGCCGCAACCGAGGCGGGCTGCACGCTCGGCGGAGGAGAGGCGGGAGCGGACGCCTCACCGATCGGTGCGCTCCCGAGACCGCCCAAGTGTTCCGCCTGCTCAAGCGTCGCGATGAGTTCGCCGTTTCGGTCGTAGAGCCCCGCGGCTCCCAGATACGCCCCCCTATAGACGTCCGCGCTTCCGGCATTGACGCCGTCG
>JACQDU010000300.1 GCA_016200955.1 bacterium | reverse complement strand
CTCGGGCTTGAGCGCGACCTTGGACTGCATGTCCTCGGGCTCGAAGATGTCGAGCGGAGGGTCGCCGCGGATGAAGTCCGAGCGCACGCTCGACCACGTGAACAGCTCGAGGACCTCCTCCGCGATCTGGAAGCGGAGCGCGTTCATGAGCTCCGCCTCGGGCACGATCCCCATGCCGACGAGGATCTGGCCGAGCCTGAGCTGGTGGCGCCCCGCGGCCTGCCGCTCGAGCGCCGCCTGGAGCTGGGGCTCCGTGAGCATGCGTCGCTTGAGGAGCGCTCGCCCGAGGAGGGTCTTCGTCTTGCTCGTCTTCACGAGCTCGACGACGCCTTTCTGGAAGTAGACGTACTTGAGCTGGCCGTCGGGCCCGATCAGCCTGAGCGTGCCCGACCGCGCCTTCTTCTGGAGCTGGAGGAAGATCGATGCGAGGTCGGTCGATGCGCCCTCGGGCGCTTCGCCCTGGGCTCCCCGGCCCGGATCGCTCGCGGCGGTCATTCCCGTGACGGTCAACGGGGTTCCCCTTCGCCCCGGGCCTTCGCCTTCTTCGCCTTGAGGGCTTCCCGGACCTGCTTATACCTCGGGTCGTCCCTTATGGGGTCGAGGTCCTGGTCCTGCTCCATGTGAGTGTCGTCGTCGAAGCCGGCGGCGATGGCTTGCTTCAGGTAGTCGATCGCCTCGTCCGTCCGGCCCGAGAGCGAGTAGGTGCACGCGAGGTTGTAGAGAGCGACGCTGTTCTGGGGCTCGATCGCGAGCACCTGCTTGTACTGCGCCTCGGCCTGCGCGTACTTCCGGGCCGTGAGGTACTTGTTCCCCTGATCGAGGATGAGCGCGGCCTTCTCGCGGGAGGAGATCAGGCTCACGCGCTGCCCGTGCACCTGGAGCCACTCGGCGCCGACCCAGTCGCCTTGCTTGTAGAGGCCGATCGCGCAGGCCGCTCGCACCTCGTCCGACGGCTCCTCCGTCAGGAGAGCGCGCAGGGCGGGGACGGCGTCGGCTCCTCCGAGCCGCTCGAGCTCGAAGGCCCGCGAGCGTCTCTTGTCGAGAGGCAGCGCGGCGTACCCCTCCATCTCGTGCCCGAGCTTCCTCACGAGAGCGGGAGAGAGCCGATAGCGGATCCGGTTCGCGAGCCTCTCCGCCGAGAGCTTCGCCTCGGGAGAGGCGTGCGCCTTGTCATCGCCGCGCGCGATCCGCTCGAGCGCCGGCCGAGCGAGGTGGCCGAGCCGCGCGAGCGCGTCCTGGCTGCTCTCGCGCCGATCGGGGTCCTCGGAGCCGAGATCCTTCAAGCTCTCATCGAGCGCGTCGTCGCGGACGAGCTGGAAGAGCGCGCGGACGGAGTCGCGCCGCTCGTTCTCGGGGTCGATCCCGAGGGCGAGGAAGGGAGCCGCGAGATCCGCCGCGCCTCGCCACGCCTCGCGGAAGGCATTGACCGCCGCGGCGTCGCCGGCCGCCGCCCTCGCGCGAGCGGACTCTCTCTCGTAGACGGCCCGGAGGACCGAGAACAGCGCGCGCTCGGTCTCGAACTTCCTCACGGGAGGGACCTCGAGCGCGATCCCGACGGCGGGCGGCCCGAGGAGGAGGAGCGCCTCGCGCGCGGCGCGCGCGCGGAGCTTCGACTCGCGGCCGGAGCGGGGCTCGTCTTGCCCGACGATCCCGGCCTCGTCGATCTGGGCCTCGGTCAACGCCTCGGAGCCGATCGCGGCGTCGTCCGAGACGTCGATGCACGCCGCTCCGTCTCCCGCGAGCGCGGAGGCGGTCGAGAACGGATCGCCGCCCTCGAGGAGGGGCCGCTGGATCTCGATCACGAGCGCGGAGACCACGCTCCTGAGGACGCGGTCGAGGCGCTCGCGGTGGCGGGCGCTCGGGTCGGTCGCGCGGGAGCGGAGGACGATCCGCGCTCCGAGCGCTCCCCGGTGCTCGAGCGCCTTCTCGGCCTCTCGGCTCACCTTCCAGTCGTCTCCGAGGAGGGCCTGGATGCTCCGCGCCGTGTCGGCGTCGGCGCGGGCGCGGTCGGCCTCGCTCGCGGCGCCTCCGGGCGAGGTGCCGTCGTCCGCGCTCGCGCGGAGCGAGAGGCAAGAGGCGAGGAAAACGGCCAGGATCGCTGTCAGACTCCGAGGAGCGAGAATCATCCGCGCGAGACGTCGAAACCACCTGTCCTGGCCGCGACGCGTCGGCATTCGAGGAACCCTCTCAGCCTCAGTCCGAGCGATCGTCACGCAGACTTCTTTCTCGACCGTTCCTCGTGGAAGAGGGCTCGAGCGAGCAGCTCAAGGGCCCATGGGGCCTCTCTCGCCCCCCAAAAGCTCCCGAAACTCGGGCGTTCCCCTGAGACGCGCCACGGCCGGGTCCTTCTCCAGGAGCAACCGGACGTTCCGGTTGATCTTAAGAGCGATGGCCAGGTATTTCAAGGCCGGCGCCGACTCGCCCAGGCGCGCGTAGGCCTGCGCCGTGCGGTAGAAAACTTCCCACCCTTTCGGGAAGCGTTCGAACGCCTCGCGGTACTGCACGAGCGCGGTCGCGTACTTCCCCTCCTCGTAGAGCGCGACGCCATCGCGGAGGAGCTTCTGGCAGAGCTTGCGGTCGATGAGCTCCTTCCAGAGGTCGATCGCTTCCGTGTGGCGTCCGAGCGAGCGAGCGCAGTCGCCCTTGAGGAGGATCGCGTCGTCGAGCCCGGGGTCGAGCTCGAGCGAGAGGTCGAGGTCGAGGAGAGCTTCCTGCGGACGCCCGAGCTGCGCGAGGACCGACCCTTTCTGGAAGCGAGCCTTCGCGAGGAGAGCGGTCGCCTCGGCGTCTCCGCTCGCGCGCGCCGTCTCGAGCGCCTCCGTCGCGCGGAGGACGTCCGCGTAAGCGCGCCTCGGCCTCCCGAGCCGGGCGAGGACGCGCCCTCGCGCGAGGAGGAGCTCGGGATCTCCGCCGCTCACGCGGAGAGCGCGGTCGAGCCAGCGGCGGGCATCGCGGTCGCGGCCGAGCTCCGTCAAGAGGAGCCCGATCCTCGCCGAGAGCGCGCTCTCTCGGCGCGCGTCGCGCCCGCTCGCCCGGAGGTAGGCGGAGAGCGCCTCCTCCTTCCGGTCGAGGGCGAGCGCGGTCCGGGCGAGGCGGGCGAGGACCGCGGGCCGCGGCTCGAGCAGGACGAGCCGCTCGAGCGTCGCACGAGCACCCTCGAGGTCTCCCGCGCGCTCCTGCGCGCGAGAGAGGTCGAGGAGCACGTCCGGGTGAGGCTGGAGCTCGGCCGCTCTCGCGAGCCGGGCGCTCGCGGCGACCGGCTTTCTCCTCCTTAGGAGGCAACGACCCGCGACGT
>JACQDU010000313.1 GCA_016200955.1 bacterium | reverse complement strand
GGACGCCACGCTCCTCACGTCGCTCCTCGCGTTCCAGTTCGACGCGGACGAGGGCCACCCGACGACGCGCGCGACGATCCGGAACCTCCATCCCCTCGCGCGGATCCTCTCGATCTGCGAGGCCTACGACGCCCTCGTCGGCCCCGCGCCGGGGCACGAGGCGCTCCGGCCCGACCGCGCCTTCGCCCGGCTCCTCGAGGGAAGGCCGCGCGCCTTCGACCCGCGTGTCGTCGCCGCCTTCGCCCGCCTCGTCGGGACGTATCCTCCCGGGACTCCCGTGCGTCTCAACACGGGCGAGGAGGCGATCGTCGCGCGTCCGGGAGAGGTCCCGGACCGTCCGGTCGTCGCGATCCAGCGAGGGCCGAAGGGAGAAGACGGCGAGGGCGCTCTCCTCGACCTCGGTCTTCTCGAGGCGCGCGGTCACCGGATCGCGGGCGCGATCGACTGACGGTGGCGCCGCGTACCGGAGCCATCACTTCATGGCGTACGGGTCGTCCTTCCAGTGGACGAACACGCGCTCCCCGGCCGGGAGCTGGACGAAGACGGCCTCGACCGCATCGCCCGCGCCGCGCACGATCGCGAGCGCCTCGCGCACGCTGTCGGCCCGCTCCTTCCGGGGCCCTCTCCCCAGGCTGCGGACGATGCTGATGAAAGCTCCCGGGACGAGGTTGCGGCGGAGACGTTCCTCGAGCTCGGGCGGGAGGGGCTTGAGGACGACCGAGGGCCGCGACGGCGGCTGAGCGGCCCCGCTCGCCGCCGGGATCACCTGCGTCTTCCTCACCGGCGGCTGCGCGACCGCGGGAACGGGTGTCACCGCGGGAGCAGGCGGCTCCGGAGCCGGGGGCGCGGGAACGGCGGGCGCGGGAGCGGCGGCCTCGGACGCGGCGGGCGCGGGCGCGGCGTCGGCCATGGGCGGCGGCGAGGGCGGCACTCCCGGCGGACCGTCCGGGAGAGCGCGCTGGCGGCGGAAGACCCGCGTGTCACCCACCTCGCGATGCGCCGTGAACGGATCGGGAGCGTTGTCATCGCGCGACGCGAGCTCGTCCAGGAACCGGATCGCGCTCTGGCCCGCGCCCGGGGGCGAGGCCGCGATCTCGTCGGGGAGCTGGGGGGCCTCTTCGAGGAAGCGGATCCCGCTGACCATGGCGTCGATCGCCGCCTGGTTCTCTCCCGCGAGCGGAGTCGCGCCGTGGCGAGGCGGGACGGGCGTCGGTCTCCCCGCCATGTGCGCGATGCCCTGGATGACGACGTTCAAGGCGGTGTCGAGGAAGGAGAGGAACGCCGCGTCCTCCATGAAGGAGAGCTCGGCCGTCGTCCCGAGGATGATGTTCGAGACGGACCTGCGGATGCACACGCGCGAGCCGAGGGGCACGGGCGTTCCGTTGAGCGACGTCCCGTTCGCGGAGCGCAGGTCCTCGAGCCACCACCGCCTCCCGAGGAGCTCGATCGCCGCGTGCAGCTTCGAGACCGACTCGTCCGGGATGACGAAGTCGTTCTCGGGGCTCCTCCCGATCGTGATGCGGTGCTGCTCCTGGACGGTCATGTCGACGACTCGGACCCTCGGCGGAGCGCTCCCGATCGGAAGCACGATGCAGCGGGCGATCTCCTTGGGAGAGAGGGCCGTGCTCGTGAGGAGGAACGGCCCCTTGACCCGGAGCGGGCGCTTCTCCTGCACGTCGACCAGGAGATCGCGAAGCCAGAAGCAGCCGCGAGGCGCGGTCTTGAGCCGCGCTCTGCGGCCGCCGAGCATCGTCTTCGACGCGAAGTCCTCCGAGCGGAAGGCGACCATCGAGCCCTCGCCCACCGGGATCCCTTTCAGGATCTTGTCGACCTCCGGCGCCGCCTTCTCGGGCGCACGGCGCTCCTCGACCATGAACTCGCCGTCTTTGGGCTCGCGGATGATCATGACGTCGTGGGGGCGGTCGCCGGTGAGCCGGTTGGACGCCGTGCGCATCTGCACCGTCCTCTGCGTCCACGAGCGGAAGGCTTGCCCGTAGGAGGGGCGCATGCCGAGCTCTTCCTCGAAGAACATCCGCGCTTCGTGCGCCGTGATCCGGCGCCGCGGGTCGTGGTCCACGCAACGGCGCATGAGGTACGCGAGCCCCGTTCGCAGCCCTGGCCAGACCTCGGCGGCCGGGGCGCAGAAGGCCGTGTCATGGAACGGGATCTTGTCGAGGAAGGCGGTCTTGATCGGCGCGATCTCGCCGCGCGCCTCGCGGAGCTTGAGCTCGGCGACGACCTGGTCGTCGCGCAGCTCCTCGGCGCGGCACACGTGTCCATAGGGTAGGTGGCCGGTCGTGAGCGTGAAGAAGAGGAGCCCGAACGCGTAGACGTCGAGCGCGGGCGTGTAGATGAGACGTCCTCCGAGCTCGGGCCGCTCGAGGACCGTCTCGGGCGCCGCGAGGGTCGGCGCCGCGTGAGGCAGGAGCTCGGCGCGCCCGTGCCCTCGAGCGAGGTCCTCGAGGAACGACACGGCACGCGCTCCTCCGAGGCCGCCCAGGACTCCCTCGAAGTTGCCGTCGGAGACGTGGGCGAGGATCTCCTCCGCCGAGCCGGCCCGCGCGGGAGTCCGCACGAGGAGGTTCGTCAGCGTCACGCCTCCGTGGACGAACTCGCGGGAGTGCACGTGCTCGAGGGCGAGGAGCGCGTCGAAGGCGAGCTCCATGGCTCGCCCGAGCGGGAGCGGATAGGCGTAAGTCCGCGGGTCGCGGTAGCGCGGGCGCCTCGAGGGCTCGTTCAGGAGGAGGAGCGGGTTCGATCCGAGCCGCTCGAACGCGAGCGCGATGCCGACCTCGTCGATCTTGGCCGCGCCCAGATAGGTCGCGAGGTTCGGGTGGTTGAGCCGCTCGCACGCGAGCTGCTCGAACTCCATGTGGAGCTGGTCGTCGCGCGATCGGCTCCTCTTCACGACGAGGACGTCCGGGAGAGACGGGTGCCGGTCGTCGGTGCGCGCCTCGTGGAGGACGGTCCGCGCGCCGTCCGCAACGACCTTGACCAGGTCGGCCGTGAACTCGAGCGCCGTTCCGCGCTGGAACGAGAGCCTCACGGTCCGGCCTCGGGCTTGGAGAGGCGGAAGAAGCAGCGATTCCCCCCGAAGGCGACCTCGTCGTCCGCCGCGAGGCTCGCGTCGAGCTCCACGGGCGCGCCGTTCCTCCTCACGTGAGGAGACAGGGCGAGGAGCACGAAGCCGGAGCTCGCGCGGACGATCGCGGCGACTCGAGGCGGGATACCTTCGAGCACCAGGTCGCACGCCTCGGCCGAGCCGATCGAGAAGACGTCTCGCGTGATCGCGTGAGCCGTGGGCGCCTTCGTGCCCGTTCCGGGCTCCTCGAGGAAGCCGACCCACGGGTAAGCTCGCTGGATCAGCTCCGTCGGGACGCGGAGACGGGCGGTCTCTCCGGCGATCGCGTAGGCCGCCCGATCGCGGACCTCGGCCGGGACGGCCGTCTCCATCTCGGCGCGGAAGATGATCGTGAACTTCCCGAGGCTGATCCGGTCGCCGTCGGTGAGCGCGCGGCGCCCGGCGATCTTGTCGCCGTTCACGAAGCTCCCGTTCGTGCTCCCGAAGTCCTTGAAGATGAACGCGCCGCCCGCTCGCTCGATCGCCGCGTGATGCCGCGAGAGGGCGAGGTTGTCGATCTGGACGTCGTTGTCGGCGCTCCGGCCGATGCGGAGCTCGTCTTTCGTGAACGTCGATCGACCGACGAGGGTCTCCCGGAAGAAGATGCTCAGCTCGTACAATCGCCCCCCCTCGACCGGTCCCGCGCTCCTTAATACCTGGCGGCGCGGCCGCGCGCACGTCCTTTGAGCACGCGAGCCGATGGGCCCGTTCACCCGGAGAGCGGCGCGGGCGATCTTGGCGCGGGGGCCGACGTTGCGCCATGCTCGGGCCTGGAAGGAGAGCAGGCATGGCGACGGGAGGAGTCTGGGTCGTCGTCCACGTGAGAGCCGCGAAGGGCAAGGAGAAGGCCCTCGGGAGCGCGCTCGCCTCGGTCGTCGAGCCGACGCGTCGCGAGCCGGGGTGCGTGAGCTACGACCTCCGCGCGAACGTCGCCGACCCGTCCGACTTCGTGTTCCTAGAGCAGTGGACCGGTGAGGCCGCGCTCGACGCGCACATGAAGACGCCGCACGTCACGGCATGCCTCGCCGCGATCGGTCCCCTGCTGGCGGGACCTCCCGACATCCGCCGCTATCGACCGGTGTAGGGGGATGGCCGCGATAGCCTCGACCGCTTCCTTGCCCCTGCCCTTGCCCGGTCGTTTGATGGCAAGGGCGTCCGTCGCGTTCTGGGCCAAGGGCGGCTCGCTCGATGACTTACATCGGGCGTGAGCGATGGCGATGATGCGATCGATCCCGCGCCCCCGGTGTAGCGCAGAGACGCCCGGCTCTCCGATGACGCGGATGCGCTCGCTGGGCCCTGGGAGATGGACATGAACGTGCTCCAGGACGTCGCGCT